>JAJYRW010000022.1 GCA_021793895.1 Actinomycetes bacterium | reverse complement strand
TCGTCAGGAAAGTTCCCGAGATGATCAACACTATGAAGGAGTAGAGGGCAACTTCACCCAGTAAAAATGACCAGTGATCGGGAAATAGCTTGCGAGCTAAACCGCGTACCGCCTTGGATGCACCTACTCGTTCATCCAGGTAGTTCGCGGCGGCGCCGACTTTGGTGTTGCTCAATTTCGTTCACGCTCCCAATAGCTGGCTCCAATGGGTTCATGGAAGTCACTTTGTGCGATCAAGTAACCCTCGTCGTCAACGGTGATGGGCAATTGGGGCAGTGGTCTATGTGCTGGCCCGAACACAACCTTGCATCCATCCGCGACGTCAAAGGTTGATTGGTGGCAGGGGCACAGCAGATGGTGAGTGCGCTGCTCATAGAGCGCGACCGGACAACCAACGTGGGTGCAAATCTTGGAGTACGCGACGATGCCGTCATAGGACCAATCGGCGCGATCGGGTTCCTCTTTCAGCTCCTCAGGATTCAAACGCACCATGAGAACGACTGATTTGGCCTTTTCTTCGAGGAAGTTCTCTTCCTCCTCCAAGCCATAAGGAATGACGTGGACGGCAGAACCAATACTGACGTCTGCGGCCCGGATGGCTTCACCAGATGGGTCATATGCCAACCGGCGGCCCTTGCGCCAGGCGGTGTGTCGGAATGCTTCAACGTTCCAGTCTCCGCCCACACCCAACAGTGGCACCGCAAGCGACAGGGGAGCCAGCGCCACCGCCGTGATGAAGGCACCCTTTAACAGGGGACGGCGACCAATGCCGGATTCTTCCGCGCCCTGCTTGAGCATGTCTACCGCTTCAGCACGTACTTCATCAGAGCCGCGCTGAGGATGGCGCTCTTCAGTCATTAAGCGATCGGGCATGAGGGTCTTCGCCCAGTGCACGGCAGCGGTGCCGATACCAAAGAACCCAAATCCGAGTCCGAGACCCAAAAGGAGGTTTGAAAGCTTCAAATTCGCGATTGTCAGTTCCGGAATCGCGAAGTATGCGGCGATGAATAGAACAGTTCCAAGGATCGAAACTGTAAACAGTCCGACAACCTGACGCTCCGCGCGCTTGGCAGCCTTCGGGTCAATGTCAGCCTGACGTGGGCGGTGTGGCGCATCGCCGGGATCAGTGAAGTGCTCTGGAATAGCTTCCGACCCGGGGGAATCCGGGGAGCTCACAGATTTTTTCTCCAAAGACGAGTCGTTGCTCACGAAGAACGTGCCCCTAACCAAACAGCGCAGCCAATCAAACCTGCGATACCAATGATCCAAGCTACAAGTGCTTCACTTACAGGGCCAATGCTTCCCAAGGTCAGGCCGCCGGGTGAAGGAGTTTCTTCTAAGTACTTGACGTAGGAAATAATGTCGCGCTTTTCTTCCGGCGTGATCGTTGCGTCATTGAACTTGGGCATTGATTGGGGGCCCGTGTCCATCGCCTCGTAGATGTGGCGAGGCTCGACACCAATGACCGGCGGAGCGAACTTGCCCTCGGTAAGGGCTCCTCCGACACCGGCCACGTTGTGGCACATGGCGCAGTTTGTGCGGAAGAGATTCATGCCGTTGGCCTTATCACCCAAAGCGGGGTCGACCATTTCGTCAGTGGGAATTGCCGGTCCGGCGCCCAGCGAGGCGACGTATGCAGCTAGTTGTGCTGTTTGCTCTTCATTGAAGTGCTTGGGATGAGCCTCGGCTTGGGGACCTTGCATCTGCATGGGCATTCTGCCCGTCCCTACCTGGAAGTCAACGGAGGCAGCACCGACCCCAATCAGTGACGGGCCCGCTTCCGTTCCTTCGCCCACGGGGCCGTGGCAGGTGGCGCAGTTTGAGCGGAACAACTGGTTGCCGGTATCAATGTCTTCCTGTGATACGTCGGCAGCTGTCGCGGTCCGCGGCGCAGCGAGCGCGTAGACCACTCCAACCGCTACGAGGGCGAGCAGCAGGATGATTACCGGAGCGAACCGGCTGTTCCTGCGGGCGGCAAGTGCCTTCACGAATAAGTCCTTCGAACTAGACGGGAACGATTGCGCTGGGGATACACAAGGAACATCCTTGGCGCGATGCAGCTATTGGATTATGTAGATGATCCAGAACATTCCGATCCAGACCACGTCAACGAAGTGCCAGTAGTAGGAAGCCACGATGGCAAACGTTGCCTCATGCTGCCCGAAGCGCTTCGCGGAGAAGGCACGGCCAAGCACGAATAGGAAGGCGATGAGCCCGCCGATCACGTGCAAGCCGTGGAATCCAGTCGCGAAGAAAAATACCGAGCCATAGGGACTGGAGGAGATGGTAAGTCCAGCCTCCACCAACTCGGCGTACTCGAAAATTTGTCCCGCAACGAACGTGGCACCCATGAGGTAGGTGAGGATGAACCATTCCTGCATACCCCATCGAGCGACATTAAAGATTGACCCGGTGCGCGATCGCTGGAAGCGCTCGGCGGCGAACACTCCAAACTGGCAGGTGACCGAACTGAGCACCAGGATCATGGTGTTGCCAATGGCGAAAGGCAGCGTGAGTTTTGCTGTTTCTACCGGCCAGAGTTCGGGGACCGTATTCCGGATCGAAAAATACATCGCGAAGATGCCAGCGAAGAACATGAGTTCGCTGGAGAGCCACACGATGGTTCCGACCGAAACCTTATTGGGTCGGTTGAGTGCGGGTTGCTGGGAATTCGGCACAGCCGTGACGGATGACACAGTGACATTATGCCTACATCTGTTCCGGAATGGGTCATTAGGCCCAGATTAATTGGCGTGGCGCGTGCTTTACTGCATAATTTCGGGCAGAAATATCGGGCAGGCGACACCCGGATGACTCCGAAGCGAAGCTTTGGCAGCGAGCATCCCAGCTGCTAAATCAGTGGGTCTCAGCGTGGCCCTGTTGCGCGAGCGTTAGCATCGCATCGAGCGCTAGCATTCAAAGCGAGAGTTCTTTAATCTTACGAGTCGAGGGCAGGATTGAAATGGCCAACACCGATGTCGACCAGGGCGCAGCGGCGAACGCGGAAAGCACTAGGACGTTAAACGTCTTGCTCTACAGCGACGACGTCGATACTCGCGAGGCTGTGCGCCTGGCAGTTGGCCGGCGTGCTGCCCGAGATCTTCCGGCGATTGAGTGGTTGGAACGCGCGACGCATGATGCGGTTGTAAAGACTGTCGATACTGGCGATGTAGACCTGCTGATTTTGGATGGCGAAGCAGCTAAGTCCGGCGGCATGGGACTGTGCCGTCAACTTAAAGACGAGATTTATAACTGCCCGCCGGTACTGGTGCTTACGGGCCGGGTGCAAGACGCTTGGCTGGCCTCATGGTCGCTGGCGGACGCCGTAGTTCCCCATCCGTTAGATCCGGTGGCCGTTAACGCTGCGGTCGCGGACTTAATCCGCAAACTGGTTAAGTGATGTCGCCGGTAGCCACTCCTACCTGGCCCGAAATCTTCGCCCACCTTGTAGCGGGCGCTGATTTAGACGAGGCAGCAACGGCTTGGGCGATGGACCGCGTGATGTCGGGGGAGGCCTCCCCGGCCCAGTTGGCCGGTCTGCTCATCGGCTTGCGCGCTAAGGGCGAGACAGTTGCTGAGTTAACGGGTCTGACGCAGGCAATGCTCGATCACGCTATTCGCTTGGACGTACCGGGCCCGTCAGTGGACATCGTGGGAACCGGGGGAGACCGGTCGAATTCGGTCAACATCTCCACGATGGGGGCGCTGGTGGTAGCCGGCGCGGGCCTGCGCGTAATTAAGCATGGGAACCGGGCCTCGTCATCGAAATCGGGTTCGGCGGATGTTCTCGAAGCGCTCGGGGTGAAACTAGACCACGATGTGGAAACAGTCGATCGCCTTGCGAGGGAAGTTGGAATCACGTTTTGCTTTGCGATGCTGTTTCACCCGGCATTTCGTCATGCGGGCGAGGCGCGCCGCGACCTAGGAATTGCCACTGCTTTTAATTTCTTGGGCCCGCTAACCAATCCGGCCCAGCCCGGCGCAACGGCAGTGGGATGCTCGGACCTTCGTATGGCACCCCTGATGGCGGGCGTGTTCGCGCGCCGGGGCACTAATGCCCTAGTTTTTCGCGGTGAAGATGGCTTAGATGAACTAGCTCCGACCGCGCCGAGCCGCATTTGGGAGGTCACTGGCGCCAGTGGCGAGGTCAAAGAACACCGAATTGACGCGGTCGCCGATTTAGGAATGGCTCCTTGCACGCTCGAAGACTTGCGCGGCGACGATGCGGAATTTAATGCCAATGTGGCGCGCGAACTATTTGCGGGAAAGCCCGGCCCCGTGCGCGACGTCGTTGTACTTAACGCTGCTGCCGCAATTACCGCCGATGGCAGCTTAACCGGTGGAGGATCGCTAATCGAGCGCTTGCAACGCGGACGAGAACTGGCTGCGGCGGCAATCGATTCGGGTGCGGCGGCGAACGTGCTGCAGCGCTGGGCGAGCGCTAGTTAGCCCCCGCCGAAACTCAATCACCTAAACCGAGGTCGAATGCCTGGGCAAGGTCATGTTTGGAGTAGCTGCGAAACGCGATGTGGGTTTGCGTTTTAATCACCCCGGGAACCTTGGATAAGCGATCGGCAATTACACCGGCTAAGTCCTCGTGGTGAGCTACCCGCGCAACGGCGACTAGATCAACACCGCCCGTGACGGAGTAGACCTCGGAGATTCCATCCAAGTTCGCGATTTTCTCGGCGACTTCCGGGATTACGTCCGCTTCGGTATCGATCATCACAATTGCCGTAATCATCTGCGCTCCTTAATTGCGTTCGTAGTGCTCATCATGCCCGGTGCGTGGCTGCAATGCCGAGGTCAGGTCCCGGTACTGACCCGCACCCAACCGCGGGCTGTGCCACGAACCACTAATCGAAACTAAACGAGTTCCCGGCGTCTCCAACCACTTCAAAATCATTTCTGCCTCGTGCGCGGTGCCGGCTGGCGCTGGAGCGGGTCGGGGCGTGAAGACACCGCCGGTTTCTTGCAGTGCGGCCGCAGCCGGACGGGGATCGACTCCGCGCGGCGTTCGCGTTGAGCCGGCAAGCTTGCCGTAGCGAACCAAAATAATCTCCCAGCCACCTGCAGGGTGTCGGCGGGCAGCCAAAATCTCGGGTGCCGCGGCGATGGGCGCCAAGCGTTGGGCTCGCTGTGTTCCATTAAGGACGGCGCCAAGTCGGTTGCGCATATCCGTAGCCTCTTCATAGCGCTGCTGGGAGGCGAAGTGCTTCATGCGCTCTTGGAGTCGGTTGACGACTGGACTGGGGTCTTCCAAGAGGGCGCGGCGCACGTCAGTAATAACTTCTTGGTACTCAGTAAGGGTTTGCAATCCAATGCACGGGGCATGGCACTTGCCAAGATCTAGAAGAGTGCACGCTGAGGCATTGGCGCGCGGGGTAACTGGCAAACGACCGCCACACTGGCGGACGGGGAATACCTCGTGCAGCCCCTCCAAAGCCAGTTCAGCCTGGTGCCGTGAGGAGAACGGCCCTATATGAACCGCCTGTTCAGGGTGGGTGACGATGACGTCGCGGACGATTGACAGCCGCGGGTAGGGCTCTTCGGTAACGCGTAGCCACGGCGCCTTGGCTACGCGCCGACTGCGCTGGTTATAGGGCGGTTGCTCCTCATCAATGAGTCGCAGTTCGCGCACTTCTGCTTCGAGCTCAGTAGCGCAGACAATTGGAATAACCTCCGCCGCAATCTGCACCATCTCGTTAATGCGCTTGCGCGATTCCGCGGCTGTGAAGTAGGTCTTGACGCGCCGATAAATATTGTTGGATTTACCCACATACAAAATGCGGCCCGTGGCGTCTTTAAACACGTACACACCCGGAGACTGGGGCAGATCGCGCGCCAAATGGGCTTTTTGTCGCCTGGCCGCAGGTACAGGCGCTAGAACGTGGCGCAGATCTTCCACGTGCGTGATGCCAAGGGGCCCGCAGCGATCCAGGAGACGATGAAAGACAGAAACTGTTGCCCGAGCGTCAGCAAGAGCGCGGTGATTTGGGGTGACCGGTACCGCAAAATAGCGAGCGAGGGTGCCCAATTTGTGGTTTGGGACTTCATCACGCGTGACGAGCTGGCGAGCCATTCGCACGGTGTCCACGACCTGAGTGCGCGGAGCGGGATAGGCGTGTTCTGCCAGCGCCCGTTTCAAAAACCCCATATCGAAGGGGGCATTATGCGCTACTAAAATCGCGCCACGGATGAACTCGATAAATCCGGGCAGCACCGCGCTAATCGGCGGTGCATCAGCGACCATGGAGTCGGTGATGCCGGTCAAGAGAACGATTGAGGGTGGGATTGTAGTGCGCGGATTTACCAGCGTCTGAAATTCGCCGACCACTTCACCGCCGCGAACTTTGACGGCGCCGATTTCAGTGATTTGGTTCCGCTTGGCTGACCCGCCCGTGGTTTCTAAATCAAAGACGACGAACGTGGCCTCTTGCAAGGAGAGCCCAAGATCATCGAACGTGGTTTGCACCGCAGCGGTGGTCATAGTTAAAAACTGTATGTCAGCCCACTGACAACTAAGAATGTCAGTGGTCGCCTTTAGTGTTTTTCACATGATTATTGATTGCGAAACATGCACAGTAAGGGGACCAGCTTGCGGTGATTGCGTGGTCTCGTTTTTAACGATTCCCGTCCGCCAGCCGGAACCGGCGGAACTGGATGCGGCTGAGCAAGAAGCGATAGCCGTCTTGGCGGCCGAAGGGCTGATTCCACCGCTGCGACTTGAACAGAAGGCGGGTTAGCCGCTCGAAACTATTGGCCAGACCAATACCGCGACGTGGCGGGTCGATCAATTGCCGTTTTGGGGATCAACTACTTGGAATCCGTGGGAGCCGAGCCGGCGTAGATCTCATCGATCACGTCCGCGAAGTCCGATAGGACGCGATCACGCCGCAGCTTCAAAGAGGGCGTTAGATAGCCGTCTTCTTCAGTGAAGTCGCGGTCCAAAATGCGAAACTCCCGAATTGATTCAGCGCGAGAAACCTGCTTATTGGCGCGCCCAATGGCCCGTTCAATGCTGGCTTGCACATCGGGGTCTTGCGCGGCCTGTTCAACACTCATTTCCGATTTACCGTTGTTGACCAGCCACGAAGGCAGCATTTCCGCATCAAGCGTTATTAGCGCCGCAATGAAGCGTTGTTTGTCTCCCACTACCATGCACTGGCTGATCAGGGGGTGGCTGCGCAGCGAGTCTTCCAACGTTGCCGGGGCCACGTTTTTGCCTCCGGCGGTGACAATTATTTCTTTCTTGCGGCCCGTAATACGCAAGAAACCATCATCATCAAGCTCTCCGACATCGCCGGTGTGGAACCACCCGTCTACCAGTACCTCTTCACTGGCCTGGGGATCATTCCAGTAGCCGCGCATAATGTTGTGGCCTTGCAAGCAAATCTCGCCGTCATCGGCAATCCGAACAGCAGTACCGGGTAGGGGAGGCCCAACGGTTCCAATTTTGGTGCGCTTGGGCGTGTTGACGCTGGCCGGCGCCGTAGTTTCGGTAAGCCCATAGCCCTCAAGAACTACCAGCCCCATTCCCCGGAAGAAGTGACCCAGCCGCTCGCCGAGCGGGGCGCCACCAGAAATGGCATGTGTCACCTGGTTGCCAAGTGTTTTATGCAGCTTGGAGTAAACCAGTTTGCTGAAAAGTGCGTGCCGCAGGCGCAATCCGATGCCGGGTTTTCCTTCATCGAGCGCGCGGGAATATTCCACGGCTGTTGCTGCGGCCATTCGAAAAATCTTGAGTTTGCCATCCGCAGCGGCTTTTTGTTCTGCCGAGTTGTAGACCTTCTCGAAAACTCGAGGTACCGACAAAATGAACGTCGGCCGGAAAGTACCCATGTCTTCAATGAGATCTTTAGTATCTGGGGTGTGTCCCAGTACGGCGCCGGCTGGGAACACCAGAACACCGATGAAGCGCGCGAAGACATGGGCCAGCGGCATAAACAAAAGTGTGCGCGACCCGGGAGGGCACACCTCATCTCCCAGTTCGGCCAGCGCGTTTAGTGCAAGCTCTACAAAGTTCCCGTGGGTTAGTTCGGCTCCCTTGGGGCGTCCGGTTGTGCCGGAGGTGTAAATAATCGTTGCGGTCGAATCCAGACGTTGACCGGCCGTGCGTGCGGTTAGCGCATCATCGGGAACTTCTATGCCGGCCGAACTAAGGTCTTCGATCGCGCCGACCTCGATGGTCCAGGTGTTTTGAATTTCGGGCAGGTCTGAACGTACTTGCGCCAAAACTTCTTCATGCTCTGGAGTTTCCATAACGATTGCGCTGGTACCGGAATCAGAAAGGATCCATCGCAACTGCTCGGGCGCCGAGGTTTCATAGACCGGCACCGGCACAGCCCCTGCAGACCACAAAGCAAAATCCAGCAGAGTCCATTCATATCTGGTCTTTGACATGATCGCGACGCGATCACCGGCATCCACGCCCGCGGCGATGAACCCCTTCGCTACCGCGGTTACGGCCGCCCCAAACTCCTCGGCGGTCATAGGCACCCACTGCCCGTCAATTTTGCGCTCCATTATCGTGGCGCTGGGATCGCGCGCAATACGCTCGGCTAATAAAGCGGGAATATTCGACGACGCGTCCGGCGTCGCGAGCGCGGGGAGGCGGAACTCATTCATCATTGACTCCAGGATCGGGCACCATATGGACTTCTCACCCTAGCGATAAATAGTTCAAGAGTTCGACAAAGTACGCTTTGGGTTACAGCGTGGCGTTTTTGGTAAAACAGTAAATAGAAAAGGACGAAGTTCATGCGCACTATCGGAGTCGATATTGGCGGCACCAAGATTGCGGCAGGCGTCGTTGATGGGGACGGCAATATTTTGGAGCGCTTACGTCTCGATACTCCGACCACGAACGTCCAGGATGTGGAAAACACGATCATCAGTGTCACGCAAAAACTGGCTGCCAACCACGATGTCTCTGCAGTTGGATTAGCTCCAGCCGGCTTCGTCGCAGCTGATCGATCCCGGGTGCTTTTTGCCACCAACATGGAATTAACGGGAAGCGCGATCGGGGAGCGCGTCCAAGAAGCCACGGGCCTGCGGACCGTGGTTGAAAATGATGCCAATGTTGCGGGCTGGGCGGAATATCGCTTCGGTGCCGGCCGGGGCGCATCGG
Source organism: Actinomycetes bacterium (assembly GCA_021793895.1). The sequence goes on along the minus strand of JAJYRW010000022.1, from coordinate 3,233 downwards.
ACATGGTTATGTTGACGATCGGCACCGGGCTGGGTGGGGCGCTAATAATCAACGACCAACTGGTGCGCGGGTCATTTGGTGTGGCCGCTGAGCTGGGACACCTGCGGGTGGTGCGCAACGGCCGAATCTGCAATTGCGGCCAAGAGGGATGCTGGGAGCGCTACGCTTCCGGCACAGCGCTGGGGCTCAGCGCGCAAGCTGCTGCGACCGCGCAGGTGGAGCGGGCCGGAGCGCTGCTGGCTGCCGCAGGCGGAGACGTTCACGCCATCGAGGGCCCGCACGTGACGGAGTTAGCCGCACAGGGCGATGAGTTATCTCGTGAACTAGTTGCAGAGCTCGGCCACTGGATCGGCGAGGGCATCGCGATGATGGCCGCGGTTTTAGATCCCATGCGCGTGGTTGTCGGTGGCGGGGTAGCCGAAGCGGGCGAACTCATGCTGGGGCCAGCGCGTGCGGCCTACGATAAGTACCTCACGGCCCGCTCGCACCGCCCCCGGTTAGAAATTGAAGTGGCGACAATGGGTAATGACGCCGGAATTATTGGCGCCGCCGACGTCGCACGAATCTAGCGTGGGCTATACGCGAGCGCCGTCGTCAAAATCGTCCGAATCACGCGAGTGGGGCATCCTCCATACCAAAATGGCCAAACCACCTAAAGCCATCGCTCCGGCTATCCAAAAGATTAAATTGGGGGCACTGCGCCAAAACAGTGCCAGAATAAACAAAATGAGCGGACCACCTACGGCACCGATCCAGGCCAGCGTTAGGAGCGGGTCGCCGTCCATAATTGGTCCGGGATCGGGCGGGACGAACTCATCTGCCGGATCGTCTTCTGCCTCATCGGAAAAACCGAGGTGGTCGTCATTGAATAGGTCAGCTAAGGACCGTTCAGAGCTGGTCCCAGCGCGCCAAGAACTGGCTGCGCGGGGTTCGACCTCGGCAATAGAATCATCGGTTTCAGGGGAGGTGTCTGTTGAGTTTGATTCGGCAGGCGGTACCGTCAAAGGGCCAAGTCCTTCGATGATGGCTTGCCAGGCAGCCTCGTCAGTTTCGTCATCCTCCGGTGAGGAACCAGTCATGTTTAACACTCTAGATTGCCCGCCCGGGTTACGCGTCAGTACCCGGTGGAGGTGACAGGTTGTTTTACTGGTTGATGAAGAACGTCGCCCTGGGACCCTGGATAAAAATGGTGTTCCGGCCCTGGGTGCGCGGCTTAGAAAACGTGCCCACCGATGGGCCCGCGATCATGGCAAGTAATCACCTGTCGTTTTCAGACTCGGTGTTTTTGCCACTGGTGTTGGACCGCAAGATCGTGTTTTTGGGTAAGTCGGACTACTTCACGGGCAAGGGCATCAAGGGGCGCCTTACTGCCGCGTTTATGCGCGCCGTGGGCACCATTCCGGTCGATCGGGGTGGGGGCCGGGCCAGCGAGAAAGCGCTGCGGACGGGCCTGCGCGTACTTGAAGAAGGCGGACTGTTCGGGATTTACCCGGAAGGCACCCGCAGCCCAGATGGCCGTCTTTATCGCGGGAAGACCGGAATCGCGCGCCTGGCGGTGGAATCGGGAGTTCCAGTTTTGCCAGTAGCGATGGTCGATACCGAAAAAGTGCAGCCAATTGGCAAGGTGCTACCGAAAATTGGCCGCGTCGGGGTGGTCATCGGCAAACCGTTGGACTTCTCGAAGTACTCCGATATGGCACATGATCGCTTTGTGTTGCGGGCGGTCACCGACGAAATCATGTACGACCTCATGGCGATCTCCGGCCAGGATTACGTCGACGTTTACGCCGCGTCCATGAAGGCGCGCATGGCCCGTGGCGAACGGGAGCCCGGCGCGGCGGCGGTTAGCCGTACCGAGGGCGAAGAGCGAACCGCGCCTGGCGGTCGACCCGCTCCCGAAAAAGTTATTCCAACCCCGCCGAGTCGAAAAGAGCGTCGGGGCAAGTAGGCGCGCATCCGGGGATTGCACCCGCCCGGAGCGATTACACCCATCCGGAGCGATTACACCCATCCGGGGCGATCGCACCCACGCGCGATTTGGCATCGCAAGACCCGCTCTTCGCATTAAAGACCGCGCTAAGTAGACTTGCCGCGTGCGCTTAACTGCGCCAAAAATGCATCAATATTACGATATTCACCCCAACGAGAGGTGCTGTATGTCCGTCCGCCGTGTCGCGATGCTTACTGCAGGTGGTTTTGCCCCCTGCCTTTCGACTGCTGTCAGCGGTCTGATTGAGCGCTATTCCCAGGTCGCTCCCGATGTGGAACTCATTGCGTATCAGCATGGCTATCACGGGCTTTTGACGGGCGATTACATCACAGTTGACGAAGAGGCTCGTAAGAATGCAGCCATTTTGCAGCGCTTTGGTGGATCCCCAATTGGTAACAGCCGGGTGAAGCTCACCAACACCAAGAATCTGGTTGAACGAGGCTTGGTAAAAGAGGGTGAAAACCCGCTGACCGTCGCGGCGCAGCAGCTCGTAAAGGACAACGTTGACGTCCTGCACACCATCGGTGGCGACGACACGAACACCACCGCTGCTGATTTGGCTGCCTACCTAGAGGAAAATGGCTATCACCTCGACGTGGTCGGTCTACCGAAGACGATCGACAACGACATCATTCCAATTCGCCAAAGCTTGGGAGCCGACACCGCTGCCGAGCAGGCCTCCATTTTTGCCCAAAACATCATTGGTGAGCACCGCGTTAGCCCGCGCATGCTCATCGTCCACGAGGTAATGGGCCGCCACTGCGGTTGGCTCACCGCGGCTGCCGCGAAGAAATATCGCAGTTGGCTCGATGAACAGGAATGGGTACCCTCGATCGGCCTGTCGCGTGAACGCTGGGATATCCACGGCGTTTATCTGCCGGAACTAAAAATCGATATTGCTCAAGAGGCACAACGCCTGCGTACCATCATGGACGAGCAGGGCAACGTCAACATCTTCCTTTCCGAAGGTGCGGGCGTGCCGGAAATTATCGCCGAGCTCGAAGCCGCCGGTGAGACGGTTGAACGTGACCCCTTTGGGCACGTCAAACTGGACACCATTAACCCCGGTCAGTGGTTTGCTGATCAGTTCGCCAAAGTAATTGGCGCGGAGAAGGTCATGGTGCAAAAGTCTGGCTACTTCTCTCGCTCGGCTGCTTCTAATGAGGCGGACTTGAAACTGATCAAGACCATGACCGACTTGGCAGTAGATACTGCTTTGAAGGGTGAGTCAGGCGTGATCGGC
>JAJYRW010000021.1 GCA_021793895.1 Actinomycetes bacterium | reverse complement strand
ACTGATTCTGGTTCAGTTAGTCTAGGTTCGAGTCCTGGTACCCCAGCGCAGTTTCTAGTGCAGGCGAGCACTTTGTTTGAGTGTTCCGCGATTGCTAGAGTTGTAAAATCCATGTGTTCAACTTTTGGCTGAGCACTATGGCGTTTTGGCCCCGTCGTCTAGCGGCCTAGGACACCGCCCTCTCAAGGCGGCGGCGCCGGTTCGAATCCGGTCGGGGCTACCAACGGCTCCCATCCCGAGGGGTGGGGGCCAAATATTTATTCGGCTTGAATTTCGGGTGTGCAAACCCGGATTTTTCGAGCGCAATCCTATCGCGAACGCCGTTACAGCCCTAGAAATCTGGTTTGGCATGGAGGCGAGTCTGTTTTTCTCTGGCTTCCATCGGGATTGATGCCGTGGTGTGGCCGGTGCCGGGTACGGACTGCCAGGTGGTGCCGTTATCGATGGTGAACTCGGCGTACCAGTCAATGGTGAGGGTTATTTGAAAAGTGCCAGGTTGGCGATAGGTGTGGGAAACGTCACCGGTGATTGCGGCCTGGCCAGGTTCATCCACTGATAGCAGGTCACTGCCATCGCCGAAATCCCAGTTCCAAATCGCGGGCGTCGCTCGCAGCGTTACTGGAGTGTCTAGCAAGATTGTGTCGTAGGTGATTGGTGCTTGCGGCCCTTGGACGAAGGTTTCTAACTGGACCAGGGTGGAATTATTTTTCGGCAAGGTATCGATGACGGGGGCGGGGAGTTGGAGTTCGTCCCATTCCCGAGCGATGAGGTCGACCAGGCTGGGGCCCTCGTCGTCGGCGGATTCATTCTGCTCGGCGCAGTAGTTCATCGTTGCTACTTGCTGGGCGTAAATGTCCGCGTTGTCGGCGTAGTGGCGCCGCTCATGTTCGATGAGCACTAGTTCCCCAACGACGCCATCACCGCGACACATCAGTAGACCGCCGCAATATCCCTCGGAAAATTCAACTGAGTTCGGATCTGAACACGGATCCGGTGCATTACCGGAGTGGCTACGCTTCCTCTCTTGCGTTTGAGAGACTGGGAGATAGAGATTCCTTGTAGTTTCTACTCCCTGAACGGCTATGACGTCATTGTCGGTCGAGGCTATGATGTCGCCTTCGTTTTCATTGCCGGATGCAAATAACATCAGAGGGAAAATGTAAAAAATCATGCGTCTACCTGCTCGTTAGCGGTTGCGCTTATTTTCCATTGCCCATCTTCAAATTTCGCCAGTAGTTTGGCAGTAAATGGCCCGCCGTCTCCTTTTGTTACGACGTCACCGTTGGTCTCCAAAATTGAAAACGGCTCTTGATTTCCAGGAAACGTAACTAAAAACTGCTCTCCATCCTTGTAAATTTCGTCAGTATCCTCAAGTTCAATCCAACCTCCCAAAAACATTCTGTTTTGCGATGCCAACTCTTGAATAGAGTCGATGTGAATCGCGCAAGACTCACATTTTGTCAGAGAAATGAATTCCATCGGTTCGCTATCGCGCATGGCGTAGCCGTAGTTGAATGCGTCGATGTAGTAGCGAGCGGCGGCTTCCGCGCCTTCTAGGGTCTTTTCTTCAATTTCGGGTGGGATAGGCGGCGGCTTCAAGTCGGGAGAGGCAGCAGGGTTCGGCTGCGCTTCCTCGTCTTCGCCGTCAAGAGTTGATGATGATTTCGACGGCGGCATCGTCGGCGTAAAGTCCGGCTCCGGCTCCTCTGCCGAACAGCCAGCAATAACCAGGCCGGCGGCGATGACTGCAGCCGCGAGCCTTCCGCTGGAGGACTTCTTTGTATCGGTTGTTTTCCCCACAGCTTGGACACTAGCGAGATGACCAAGGCAAAAACGAGCCCCTTAATAAAACTGTGGACAACCCCTACTGCTCGGCTCAAAGCCACACGAGTTGCGGCTTTTTCCGAAGAAACTATGGCGCTTCTTAAGTGCTTTGATAAGGCGTGCTGAACCGCTTGGGTGTGGCGTATTGAAGCGCATGGACGAGGCATACTCGAGCGCCCGGGTGAGGCATAATCGCTCCGCCAAGCGTCTCTTTCAACTCCGTGGTTTCCTTGACATGTCGGGATTTATCAATTATGAAACTTCAATGTGGCGTAATCCGGACCCGGGTATTGAGGTAAGGCTTACCTAAGTGCTAACTTGTTGTCCGGTGCAGGCCGACGTGCCCGCACTGAAAATGGTTCAAAGATTTTTCTGGCCAGAGACTTTGAGCGCTACCGGACTCCAAGACACAAAGGAACAGCATGTCCCTTCAAAAGTCCCTGCGTCCTAACTTCAGGACGGCAAGCAAGGCAACAGCCCTTGTTGCAGCCGGGCTCTTACTTGCAGCTTGCAGCACCGATAGTTCTGCTGGCACTGAAAACGGTGACGTGGCCGAGATCACCATCGAAACGAACACCGGCGAAAAATCTGTTCCGGTTAACCCTGAGCGGGTCGCGGTGCTCGACAATACCGCGATGGAAACCATCAAAGATTGGGGCATCGAGCCAGTAGTGCTGCCGAAGCCGCTGCTGCCCGAAGCGCTCTTCTCGGAGTGGATCGACAATCCAGAAATTGCCGACGCCGGCTCGCACCGTGAGCCAATCTTAGAGGCCGTATCTGAAGCGGAACCGGATCTGATTATTGGCGGCTACCGTTTCGGGGAATACACCGACGACCTAGAAAAGATCGCGCCGGTTGTTGACATAGCCCCCTCAGGCGAAGGCTTTGACAGCTTCACCGATGGGCTTCGCGCGCAGACTGAAACGCTCGGTGAAATCTTTGAAAAACAAGATGAAGCCGCCGAGCTCGTACAGAAACTGGACGACGCAGTCGATACTGCCAACTCGGCCACCGACGGCGAATCAGTATTCCTAGCAGTGGCCTCAGGTAACGCAATTGATAATGGCGCAGGCCGTATCGGCCGGATCATTGAGCCGCTGAACCTCACTGATGTCTTCAGTGACCAAGACCTTGATTCCGAGTCAGTGCATCAGGATTCGGGCATGGCTCCGGAAACGGTGGCGCAGGCCAATCCAGACTGGGCGATAGTTCTCGACCGGGATGCTGCCATCGAGTCAGCCGATGATGCCACGCCAGCGGCGAACCTTTTCGCAGCTCAAGAGGCGTGGAGCGACGTGACATTCATGACAGAAGACCAGGTCATTTACCTAGACCCCTACTTCTACACGCGCGAAGGAATCCAGGCTTACACCCAAGCCTATGAAGAAATCGCCGGAGCATTCACGCAGTAAATGACGACACAGACCAGCGCGAATGCCCAAAAGCGCGCCGCGGGACGCTCGATTCCCCGCGGTGCGCTTCTTGGCGTGCTGTCTCTGGTCGTGGGCGCGCTCATTGTCGCCTCTCTGTTCGTTGGCGGGTACGACATCAGCCTTTCAGGCATATTCTCCGACCCCGCCGAACGCGAAATGTTCCTAATTTCTCGCGTGCCCCGCACGCTCGCGCTGGTGTTTGCAGCGATAGCGATGAGCGTATCTGGCGTCATCATGCAGATGATCACGCAAAATAGGTTCGTCGAACCAACGACGGCGGGAACCACGCAGTGGTCGGGCTTGGGCCTGTTATTCGTCTTTATCGTGCTCCCGGGCGCGCCACCCATGATGCGCATGCTCATCGCATCAATCTTCGCGTTTATCGGCACGATGATCTTCTTAGCTGTGCTGCGCAAAGTAGCTGTGAGTTCATCTATCGTCGTCCCACTTGTCGGAATCATGCTGGGCGCGGTGGTGGGAGCAATCACGACGTTCCTGGCCGGACAGTTCAACTTGCTGCAGTCGATGTCAACCTGGCGTTCGGGGGGATTCTCATCGATTGTGCGCGGCTTTTATGAGCCTCTATGGGCGGTATTGATAATCGCGGTTCTCACATTCGTCATGGCCGACAGGTTCACCGTGGCGGGGCTTGGCAAAAACGTCGCCACCACGATCGGAGTGAACTACGAACGGGTGGTGTTAGCGGGCACGACCATGGTGGCCCTAGCTACCGGCGTAACCACCGCGGTGGTGGGCTTCATCCCCTTCTTGGGCCTCGTCGTCCCTAATGCCATCTCACTCCTCCTGGGGGACAACACCCGCCGCAACCTGCCATGGGTTGCGCTGAGCGGCGCGGGCCTGCTGCTTGCTTGCGATCTGGTTGGGCGAACGGTTGTTGCACCGATGGAAATACCGGCATCGGTGATTTTGGGTGCGGTGGGCGCAGTCATGTTTATTGTTTTGGTCTTAAGGCAGCGCAATGTCAGTCGTTAACGCACCGGCTGCGACGATCACGCGCGCCAAGAACCCCCGGATTCGACTCATTGTCATCTCCGGAATTCTGGCTATCGCGATCTTGGCGTTTCTGTTTCTTTTTGTGCGCGGATCCTTCGCATTCGCGCTGCCCCGCCGGGCGACCATGCTCGGTGCGATGGCGGTGGCCGCATTCGCCCAGGGCGTGGGCACAGTCGTGTTCCACACGGTGACGCAAAACCGGATTTTGACGCCGTCAATTATGGGTTTTGACTCGATGTACACGCTGCTGCAAACCATGCTCGTCTGGTTTTTCGGCGGCAGTGCGCTGGCGCAAACCGATGGCATGGCCAAACTGCTGGTGCAAACCGCACTCATGGTGGTGTTTGCCACGCTGCTGTATCGCTGGCTATTTTCCGGCACCGCCGCCAGCTTGCACGTCTTGCTCCTAGTGGGCGTTGTTTTTGGGATGGCTTTTGATTCGCTCTCCACTTTCGTGCAGCGACTCCTAAACCCCACTGATTACGACCTGCTCTCGGTCCGGCTCTTTGGGCGCCTATCCGCAATGGACGCCACATACTTACCTTTGGCGGCGGTCGTTTGCGCTGGAGTGGCCCTCATACTGTGGCGCAAGCGCTTTGTGCTCGACACGCTGCTGCTGGGGCGAGAAACCGCGATCACACTGGGGATTAATTACCGGCGCGAGTTGACGCTGATGCTCGCGCTGATCGCCCTACTCGTGTCCTTTTCCACCGCGCTCGTGGGACCCCTCACATTTTATGGCTTCATGGTCGCCTCGATTACCTACCAAATTGCCGGTACGTACCGCCACGGCATCACGATGCCCATGGCGTTCCTGCTCGGTCTCGTGACGCTGGTTGTGGGCCAGTTCGTCCTGCAACACGTGTTTTACGCGGCCGGATTCCTGACCGTAATCATCGAATTTGTCGGTGGCATCGCGTTTTTGTACTTCCTACTGAAAAGAGGAAACCTGTGATTACCTTCTCGGACGTCTCGAAATCCTATGACGGCACGCGCGTGCTCGGCCCCATCTCCGGCGAGATCGCACCCGGTGGCATCACCGCGCTAGTGGGCCCCAACGGCGCTGGTAAGTCCACGCTGTTGACAATTATTGGTCGTCTGCTGGAGCCGTCATCCGGACAGGTCACAGTTGCGGGAAAGAACGTGGCCAAGGCAAACCCCTCTGACCTTGCCCGCACCATGTCGATGCTGCGCCAAGACAACCACATCACCGCCCGGCTTACCGTGCGCGAACTCGTCACCTTTGGGCGTTTTCCGCATTCCAAGGGACGGCCGACCCGCGCCTGCTGCAAAAAAGTTGATGAAGCGATGGAGTTCTTAGGCCTAACGGAGTACTCCGAGCGCTTTTTGGACCAGCTCTCCGGTGGGCAGCGCCAGCGGGCCTACGTCGCGATGGTTCTCGCCCAAGACACGGAATACATTCTGCTCGATGAGCCGCTGAACAACCTCGACATGAAGCACGCGGTGGCGATGATGCGCATGCTGCGCCGTGCCGCCGACGAACTAAATAAGACCATTGTCATTGTGTTGCACGACCTGAACTTTGCCTCCTGCTACGCCGATCGCATCATCGCAATGCGCGAGGGCGACATGGTCTATTCGGGGAGCGCGGCCGAAATCATGTCCAGTGAAATCTTGACCGACGTATTCGATACGCCGGTGTCTGTCCACGACATCGGTGGGCAGCGCACCGCGGTTTACGCCATGTAAAGGGGCCGGGGCCGGTTGCGTAAAACCCGCCGGGCTGGCTACGCATTTTTTGCAAGGAGCCGGCTTAGTTTTTCGGCCGCCCCCACAACCGATGAACCGTGCACGCGCCCGGGCTGTCGGGTTAAGCGTTCGACGGGACCCGAGATCGAAATCGCCGCAATTACCCGCCCTGAGGGGTTGCGCACCGGCGCGGAGACTGATGCCACCCCGACCTCCCGCTCGGAGACCGATTGCGCCCAGCCCCGGCGGCGAACCGCGGACAAAATGGTGGCATTGAAGCGAGCTTTTTGCAGCCCCACATGCAAGCGATCCGGCTCTTCCCAGGCCAGTAAGACCTGGGCGCCTGAACCTGCGGCCATGGTCAGCGTCGACCCCACGGGAATGGAATCACGCAGCCCCACCGGCCGGTCCGCAGCGGCAACGCATATGCGCTCATCACCCTGCCGACGGAAAATCTGCGCGCTCTCATTTGTCGAATCACGAAGCGCCGTTAAAACTGGACCCGCTACTGCTAATAGGCGATCTTCGCCGGCCGCCACAGCCAGTTCTTTAAAGCGGGGGCCTAAAACAAACCGACCCTGCCCATCGCGAGAGACCATGCGGTGAAACTCCAGGGCCAGGGCCAGTCGATGCGCGGTCGGACGCGCCAAACCGGTGCCCGCAACAAGCTCATTTAGGCTGGCGGGTCCTGACTCTAAAGCGCTAAGGAGCAGGGCGCTCTTGTCTAGAACGCCAACTCCGCTAGAATTGTCCATACTTCGATACTGCCGTCTCAAACACTGAGACGCAAGGCGCAATTGCATGGGAGAGTCGCATGGGACGCACACTTGCTGAAAAAGTCTGGCAAGACAACCTGGTGCGCCGTGGTACTGACGGTGCCCCGGACCTGCTTTACATTGATCTACACCTCATTCACGAGGTCACCAGCCCGCAAGCCTTCGAGGGGCTTCGCCTCGCTGGCCGGTCAATTCGTCGGGTGGATCAAACAATTGCCACCGAGGACCACAACACGCCCACCCTCGACATCGACCTGCCCATTGCCGACCTGACCTCGCGCACGCAGATCGACACGCTGCGCAAGAACTGCGAAGAAAACGGAGTGCGTTTGCACTCGCTGGGTGATGCGGACCAGGGGATCGTGCACGTGGTGGGGCCGCAATTGGGCCTGACTCAGCCTGGCACCACGATTGTGTGCGGCGACTCACACACCTCAACGCACGGTGCATTCGGCGCACTCGCCTTTGGTATCGGCACCTCCGAGGTGGAACATGTGCTGGCCACACAAACGCTGCCGCTACAGCCCTTTAAGACCATGGCCATTACCGTTAACGGCCAGCTCAAACCCGGCACGACCGCAAAAGACATCATCTTGGCGGTCATTGCCAAGATCGGTACCGGTGGCGGGCAGGGCTATGTGCTGGAATACCGCGGCGAAGCAATTGAAGCGCTGTCAATGGAAGCGCGTATGACGATTTGCAACATGTCGATTGAGGCCGGCGCCCGCGCGGGCATGATCGCCCCAGACCAAACCACCTTTGACTACATCAAGGGCCGCCCGCATGCTCCCAAGGGCGATCAGTGGGATGCGGCCGTGGAGTACTGGAAGACACTGCGCACCGACGACGACGCGGTATTTGATGCCGAAGTGGTCCTCGATGCCTCCGAACTTGAGCCGTTCGTCACGTGGGGAACCAATCCGGGCCAGGGCCTGCCCCTGTCGGGCACGGTTCCCGTACCGGAAGAAATTGCCGACGAATCCGAGCGGGCCGCGGCCGAAAGCGCCTTGGAATACATGGGGTTGACCGGTGGCACCGCGCTGCGCGACATCAAGGTTGACACCGTATTCATTGGCTCATGCACCAACGGCCGCATGGAAGACCTGCGGGCCGTGGCCGAAATCGTCAAGGGCAAGAAAAAGCACGACGACCTGACCGTGCTGGTAGTTCCCGGCTCGGCGCGCGTGCGCCTGCAAGCCGAGGCCGAGGGCCTGGATAAGATTTTCCTTGACTTCGGCGCCGAATGGCGCAACGCCGGATGCTCAATGTGCCTGGGTATGAACCCGGACCAGCTCAAGCCCGGCGAGCGCGCGGCATCAACATCAAACCGTAACTTTGAAGGCCGGCAGGGTAAGGGCGGGCGCACCCACTTGGTATCCCCGCTGGTGGCCGCGGCCACCGCGATCCGCGGAACGCTGTCATCGCCCGCCGACCTGATCCCTGCCACCCCCGAACGTCAAAGCGCCTAATAACAGGCAGCCGTGAAGGAGACCTCCATGGAAAAATTCACCGAGCACACCGGCGTTGGCGTTCCGCTGCGTCGCTCTAACGTCGACACTGACCAGATCATCCCGGCCGTTTATTTGAAGCGCGTAACGCGCACCGGCTTCGAAGACGCGCTCTTTGCTGCCTGGCGCGGCGATGAGGAGTTCATCCTCAATCAGCCCGCCTACTCCTCGGGATCCGTCCTGGTCGCCGGCCCGGATTTCGGCACCGGCTCTTCCCGCGAGCACGCCGTTTGGGCGCTGAAGGACTACGGCTTTCGCGCCGTGTTGTCTTCGCGCTTCGCCGATATTTTCCGCGGCAACTCTGGCAAACAGGGCCTGGTCGCCGCTGAGCTGAGCCAGGAAGACATCGAGCTGCTGTGGAAAGTATTAGAAAACAAACCCGGCACCGAAATTACCGTCGACCTGGTGGAGCGCATCGTCACCTGCGATGACGTGACCGTGCCCTTCCAGATCGATGACTACACGCGCTGGCGGCTGATGGAGGGCCTAGATGACATCGGCCTGACGCTGCAGCACGAAGAAGACATCACCGCGTTTGAGGCCAAGCGCCCGGCTTTTAAACCCAAGACGCTACCCGCAAAGCACCTGCCACCGGTTCCGATTCAGGCTGCTCGTCCCGTAAAGCCCACTGTCGGTGGGGGAGAGACCTCGCTCGTTTAAGCGTTTCGTGAAATCACTGCTTGCTGACCGGGATCCTTTGGCAGCAAGGGGCGGTGTTTGTCGTACAGTCTTAGCAACAGATATTTCATTACACATGAAACTTTGGTGACTATGAACGACTTGCTGCGGGTCAACGGCGGAATCCCCCTACAGGGGGAGATCTCCGTACGGGGCGCAAAGAACTTCGTATCAAAAGCGATGGTTGCGGCACTGCTGGGTGAAAGTACCAGCGTGCTGCGCAACGTCCCTCAGATTCGCGACGTCGAAATTGTGGGGCAACTGCTGGAATTACACGGGGTATCCATCACCCACGATCAGGGGGCCGGCATCCTCACGCTCGACCCGACCAAGGTCGAGCAAGCCAACTCAGCCGACATCGACGCCCACGCCGGGTCCAGCCGCATTCCGATTCTGTTCTGCGGGCCGCTAATTCACCGCATCGGTGAGGCATTCATCCCCGACCTGGGGGGCTGTCATATTGGCGATCGCCCAATTAACTTCCACCTGGATGTGCTGCGCACCTTTGGCGCAACGGTAGAAAAACATCAAACAGGTATTCGAATTACCGCCCCCAACGGGCTGCGCGGGGCCAAGTTCGAACTGCCTTACCCATCGGTTGGAGCCACCGAGCAGCTCTTACTGACTGCGGTACGCGCCGAGGGCATCACCGAGTTGCGCAACGCCGCAGTCGAGCCAGAAATCTATGACTTGATCGCTGTGTTGCAAAAAATGGGCGCAGTCATTTCCGTAGATACCGACCGGGTAATCCGCGTTGAGGGCGTAGACCGGCTCGAGGGTTATAACCACACCGCCATGGCCGACCGCATTGAAGCTGCCTCCTGGGGCTCGGCGGCGCTTGCAACCGGCGGGGACGTTTTTATTCGCGGCGCCGAACAAAGTTCCATGATGACGTTCTTGAATGTCTTCCGGAAAATTGGTGGCGCTTTCGATGTCACTGACGAGGGAATTCGCTTCTACCATCCTGGCGAACAGCTGCGCTCCATCGTATTAGAAACCGATGTGCACCCCGGGTTCATGACTGACTGGCAACAACCCTTAGTGGTGGCGCTGACGCAGGCATCGGGCCTGTCTATCGTCCATGAAACGGTCTATGAGAATCGTTTTGGATTCACTGAGGCGCTGCGCCGGATGGGGGCGACCATCCAGGTCTATCGCGAATGCTTGGGCGGCTCGCCATGCCGCTTTGGGCACCGAAACTTCAAGCACTCAGCCGTGATTGCTGGCCCCACTCCGCTGCACGCGGCCGAGATTACGGTCCCGGATTTGCGCGGCGGATTTAGTCACCTAATCGCGGCCCTGGCTGCCGAGGGAACGTCAACCGTGCACGGAATCGGCCTCATTGACCGCGGTTATGAACACTTCATGGACAAGTTGGTTGCCTTGGGGGCCGATATTTCCCGCGACTAGCGCGGGTTTTGCGCAACCGGCACGTATTTCGCGCTTCAATTGCGCTGAATCGGTATTATCGCCCTCGTCATTGTCCACACTTCAAGGAGCGCCGTGAGCTTATCGACGTCGCCGCGTCGCTTCCCCCGCCGTCCGGCCTTTTTTCCACCCGGCCGCGCGGGCTCCGCGCGATTTTACCGCGGCCTAGCCGGTTTCCTGCGGCCCATTTTGAATCTCATCACCCGCCGCTCCTGGGCCGGGCGGGATCACATTCCGCCCCGCGGCCCCGTCATCGCAGTGGCCAACCACGTCACGCCCTACGACCCGCTCGTGGTGGCCCACTTTCTATTTGACACCGGCCGGCCGCCGACGATTTTGGCGAAAGACAGCCTGTTTAAAATTCCGATTGTCGGGTGGGTACTGCGCAAAACCGGTCAAGTCCCGGTCCATCGCGGCACCGCCACCGCGCGCGCCGCCTTCGAAGCTGGCCGCCAGGCGCTGGCGGGGGACAACTGCATCTTGTTGTATCCCGAAGGCACGCTGACCAAAGACCCGGATCTGTGGCCGATGACGGGTAAAACCGGTGCGGCCCGACTCGCGCTGCTCACCAGCGCCCCGGTAATCCCGGTAGCCCAGTGGGGCGCCCAAGCACTCTTGCCACCTAGCGGAAAATTCCTGCGCCTTATTCCCCGTAAAACCGTCCAAGTCTTAGCCGGCCCGCCCATAGAACTCGACGACCTGCGCCAGCGCGCAGAACAAGCTGGCGCCCCGACGTCCGAAGACCTACGAGAAGCAACCGATCGAATCATGACCCACCTCACGCAACTGGTTGCCCAGCTGCGCCAAGAAGACCCGCCAAAGGGCACGTGGGACACGAGACGAGGAGAACGCGTTTCATGAATTCCCAACCGCCCCTGCGTGCCGCCGTTTTGGGCACCGGATCGTGGGGGACGACATTTGCTGCCGTGCTCGCCGATGCCGGTACTGCGGTCACCATGTGGGGCCGGCGCCCCGAGGTGTGCGAACAGATCACGTCCGACCACCGCAATGAGGAATACCTTCCTGGCAAAGAACTTCCGCACGCGATTACCGCCACGACCGATATCGCGGCAGCCCTAAAGGATGCCGACCTTGTCGTCCTGGCACTGCCAGCGCAGTCGGTGGCGGCAAAACTAAATGAAATCGCCGATATTTGGCCGTCTAAAGCGGTAGCCGTTTCGCTGATGAAGGGGGTGGAACTGGGCACTCACCGCCGCATGAGCGAGGTGGTCGCCAACTGTCTAGACCTGCCGGCAGAGCAGATTTGCGTCATTTCAGGCCCCAACCTCGCTCCGGAAATTGCGGCCGGTCACCCCACCGCCACGGTCGTGGCTTCCAGCTCGCAAGCCACCGCCGAACTGGTCGCACGCGCCTGCGCGAACTCGTATTTTCGGCCCTATACCAACCTCGACGTCGTGGGGGTCGAACTTTGCGGAGCGGTTAAAAACGTTATTGCACTGGCGGTCGGAGTTGCCGCTGGAATGGGCTTTGGTGACAACACGAAGGCCACGCTAATTACCCGGGGGCTAGCCGAAACCACCCGCTTAGGGCTCGCCCTGGGAGCCGATTTGGAAACCTTCGCCGGCCTAGCAGGTATGGGCGACCTAGTCGCAACCTGTTCTTCCCCACTATCGCGAAACTACTCGCTGGGCATGCGCGTGGGCCAGGGCCAGACCCTGAAAGAAGCCCTCCGCTCCACCGGGCAGACCGCCGAGGGCGTCAAATCCTCCCAGTCGGTTTTGGAGCTAGCGCAGTCCGTCGACGTGGACACGCCAATTACCCAGGCGATTGTCGCCGTCCTTCATCAAGGCCTGCCGGTGCGAGACATGGCCGAATTACTCCTCGCCCGGCCCCGGAAGCGAGAGGGCCAGTAATGGTTAACGCAGCCACTAAACGCACAAGCGTCATAGTCCTGTTTGGCGGCACATCGGGCGAACATGAGGTGTCGTGTGTGACCGCCGGGGGCGTCTTAGGCGCCCTTGATCGCGACCGATACCAAATCCACGCCGTTGGCATCACCCCATCTGGACGCTGGGTGTTGACGTCTTCGGATCCGCGTGATTGGCAGATTGTGGACGGCGAACTGCCGCAGGTGCCCGAGCACGGCGCCGAGGTGCTACTTC
>JAJYRW010000020.1 GCA_021793895.1 Actinomycetes bacterium | reverse complement strand
TGGGCGGGGACTGGTTATCCATCTTTGTGCTCGGTGCCGCGCAGCTGCTATTGGCCCCAAACCTGGTTTTGTGGGCGCTGGCCTGGCTCTCCGGAGCCGGCTTTGCCGTGGGCGAAGGCACACTTTGGGCGCCAGATGCGGTCTTTACAGGGCCGCTCCCGGCCCTGCCAATTTTTGGTGCCCTGCCGCAGCCCGATTCTTTTTTACCGGGCAACTGGATTTACTTGGTGGTCGCGGCCATCGGCGTACTGTCGGTGATCCCCACCGTGCGGCGCCACCGCAATCTGGCCTGGTACTGGTCCCTGGCGGTGGCTGTAACTGCGGCGGTTATTGCCGCACTGGGCGCGCTGGTCCTGAGCGGGCTCGCGTCGGGCTCCCTGGGCCCCGGACGCATGGAATCCATCGGGCCCGACGCGGTCAAGGTCATGATCCACGTGTTGCTGCCGGTATTAATTGGTGCGCTTTTAGCAGCCTTTGTCACTGGAAAACACGCGCGGGCCGGGTGGACCTACCTGCGTGCTTGGTCCAAATCCCGCGGCGGAACCAAGACCCACCATGGGGCTCCATCGCGCGACGGTGACCAATCCGGCGGCGTCAGTTGGAAAAAATCCGCTCGAAGGGATTCGAAATCTGATCCGTATTCAAAAGCTTCTTCAACCGATCCTCAAAGTGGGTCTCACACTGCTCCTGGGCCGAAACCGTAATCGCCCGGTGGAGGCACTCTTGGCGCTCCATCTGCAAGGGCCACAGCGCCAGCAGCGTCGCGGAAGACGCCAACAAAATCCCAGAGATCACTAGCCCCATCACGATCATCGGAAGGGCCGCCCCGCGCACGTGTGCCTTCCACAGCGTGATCAGGGCCCGAATGCCGGTCACGAGCGCGGCCAAGAAAGCGATGGTGGCGATTATTTGCCACGGCAGCGGCAGGTTCGAACTCAGTAGCCCCAGCAGCAGCAAGCTGGCGAAATGAAGTAAGCGACGCCGTCCTAACTGAGCTAATTCCGGGTCCACCTCGCGCGGCGGACGGGGCGTGCGTTGGGGAGTGGGGGCGCTGGGAATTTGTCGCCGCGGCACATTGCGACCCGACTTGGGTGGCTGCACCGGCTCCTTCGGGGCGGCAAACGGGTTGTCCTCCACTGACAAAACCTTTCCGTGGCGGGGTAGGGGCGTGGTTAATCATCCCCTATCCGGGCGCTATCGTCGTAACCTGTGAGTGATCAACCCACGTGTCGCATCGTAGTCCTGGCTTCCGGGTCCGGGTCCAATCTGGCTGCCCTGTTGGCCGCGCACGCGGACCCGCAGTGGGGAGCGAAAATTGTGGCGGTGGGCAGCGATGTGCCCGGCTGCGGGGCGCTGGAGCGGGCAACGCAGGCCGGGGTTCCCACATTCGCACTGTCACTGAAAGACTTTCCCCACCGCGCCCAGTGGGATGTCGCTTTGGCGCAAGCCATTGGCGAACACGAACCCGACATCGTGGCTTGTGCGGGTTTCATGCGAATACTGGGCGATGAAACCCTGGCGCAGTGGGAGGGGAAAATCATCAACACCCACCCCGCGCTGCTGCCCTCGTTTCCGGGAGCCAATCCCGTGCGTGACACCCTGGCGTATGGAGTGAAGGTCACGGGCGTGACCGTCCACCTAGTTGATCGCGGGGTCGATACCGGCCCAATTATTGCCCAGCGCGTCATCCCGGTTGGCGATAATGAAACCCAAGAAGAACTACACGAGCGCATTAAAATCGTGGAGCGCAAACTGATGGTAGATGTGGTGGGGTCGATGGCCCGCTCGGGCTGGCGGGCCGACGGGCGCCACGTGACGCTAAATTCGCCCGTTGCAATTGAGTAGGGCCCGCGGCGGCTGCTGCCCCGGTACCAAATTGATCGTAATGTTGAACAACCCCGCTAGGAGCATAAAGTGACCGCCACCAACCCCCGGCCCATTCGTCGCGCCCTCATTAGCGTTTACGACAAGACCGGGCTCGATGAGCTCGCCCGCGCTCTGCATGATGCCGGTGTGGAGCTGGTTTCGACCGGTTCGACCGCCGCTCGCATCGAAGCCGCGGGGGCGCCCGTCACGCCGGTGGAAAAGGTTACGGGCTTCGCCGAGTGTCTCGAGGGGCGGGTAAAGACCCTCCACCCGCACATCCATGCCGGAATCCTGGCCGATCAGCGCAAGCAGTCCCATAAAGACCAGCTAGCCGGGCTGGGTATCGCGGCGTTCGAGTTGGTTGTGGGCAATCTGTATCCCTTCAGCGAAACGGTGGCCTCGGGGGCGGATTTTGACGAGTGCGTTGAGCAAATCGATATTGGCGGGCCCTCGATGGTACGGGCGGCAGCTAAAAATCACCCGTCGGTGGCCGTGGTGGTGGATCCCGCGCGCTATGACGAGGTGATCGCGGCCGCGGCCGGATCGGGCTTTACTTTGGAACAGCGGCGGGCCCTGGCTGCGGAGGCCTTCGCGCACACGGCCGCATACGACATGGCGGTTGCTACCTGGTTCTCGCAGCAGACTGCGGAAGATCAGATTGTGGATGACGCCGCTGACCCAAGTGCGACCGGCACCTTCCCGGCGCTCACCGGGAGGATTTGGCAGCGCGCGAGCGTGCTGCGGTACGGCGAAAATCCCCACCAGGGTGCGGCGCTATATCGCGAGCAGGAAGCCGGTGGGATTTCCGCAGCGGTGCAGTTACACGGCAAGGAAATGTCGTTTAACAACTATGTCGATGGGGACGCCGCCCTGCGCGCCGCCTACGACCACGCTGAGCCGGCAGTGGCAGTTATCAAGCACGCCAACCCCTGCGGGATTGCGGTGGGCGCCGATATTGCCCAGGCGCATCAGCGCGCCCACGCGTGCGACCCCGTATCAGCGTTCGGCGGGGTGATCGCG
This sequence comes from Actinomycetes bacterium, assembly GCA_021793895.1. The sequence goes on along the minus strand of JAJYRW010000020.1, from coordinate 9,720 downwards.
GCGAACAGCCCGGTTACCGCCCAAATGGCGCGCCAGGTAGCCGACGTGTTTACCGAAGTGGTGCTCGCGCCCGAGTTCGAGCCCGAAGCGCTAGAAATATTGACCAAGAAAAAGAATATTCGGCTGTTGACGGTCGCCCGCCCCGAGCGCGCCGCCTTGGATTTGCGGCCGGTCTCGGGCGGCCTGCTGGTGCAGGAGACGGACGTATTGGACGCGCCGGGCGATGCGCCGGCTAACTGGAGGCTGGTCGCGGGGGAAGGCGCTGATGCGCAAACACTGGCCGATTTGGAATTCGCCTGGCGGGCCTGCCGCTCGGTGAATTCCAACGCAATTTTATTGGCGCGCGAGGGCGCCGCGGTGGGAATTGGAATGGGGCAGGTAAACCGCGTGGATTCCTGCGCGCTCGCGGTCGAGCGCGCCGGGGCGGAGCGAGCGTGCGGAGCCGTTGCCGCATCCGACGCGTTTTTCCCCTTCGCCGATGGTCTTCAGGTTCTGCTTGATGCTGGCGTGCGGGCGGTCATTCAGCCCGGTGGCTCGGTGCGCGATGAAGAAGTAATTGCCGCCGCTGCCGCCGCCGGGATCACGATGTACTTCACGGGCGCGCGCCACTTTGCCCACTAGACGCCCGTTGCTCGCTGGGCGCGACTTTGCCCACTAGACCGCGTCGCGCAGGCGCTGGGCCGGATCGCGAGCTATGTGCGCGTTTATGCGCGCCGGCCCGCGGGCTAGCAAGCGCCGGGCATCGATCGTGTCGCGGGGGCGATCGGCCGTGAACACCGCGACCAACGCGTCCGATTCGTCAAACCACAGCGCACTCCACGTCTCTTCGGGGGTTCCGCGCAGCTCCCAGCGTGTTCCGTGCTGGGGGGAACCTACCAGGGCAATGTTGTGGCCCAGCTGATTCGAAAACACGTAAGGGGCTGGCTCGGTCGGGATTTCGTGACCAAGAATTGACGCCGCGGCGCGGGCGGGGTCGTTCAAGGCCGCATCCCAGTGCCCGCCGACTACGGGGCCGTGGTGTTTCGAATCGCGGATCGTGCAGTCACCCACCGCCCACAGCCCGGGCAGCGAGGTGCGCTGACTTGAATCCACGCTGACGTGGCCGCTAACTGACAACTTCACGCCGGTCGGCTCGAGCCACTGGACATTTGGTCGCACGCCCACGGCAGCTAAAATCACATCGCCGCGCAGGACGTCACCGGTGGTCAACGTCACGCTCTTGGCATTGGTGGTCGCAACAGTTGCATGGGTGCGCAAATCAATTCCGGCGGCTTCGTACCAGGGAATCAAAAGCGAACCAACCTCTTCGCCCAGCACCGAAAACAGCGGTGCGGCGCTGGCCTCGACCACCGTGACATCGAGCCCGGCTTTAGCAGCTACTCCGCTTACTTCGGCGCCGATCCAGCCCGCGCCGATAGACACTAGCGATTGGGAATCTGCCAGCCTTGTTCTTAAGGCTTCAGCGTCTTGCCAGGTGTGCAGCACCTGCGCACCGCGCCAAGCGGACGGGAGCAAGGCATGTGCGCCCGTCGCCGCGATGACTCCATCGGCTTCAATGCGCCGCCGATGCGTGGTTAAAATCCACTGTTCGCCCTGTCTGGCAATGCCTTGGAGGGGTTCTCCGAGCGCCGCATTGACGGCGACGGCGTCCAAGTCCGCTCCGACCTCATCGCGCAGCCACTTTGGTTCGGTGCGCTCGAGAAGTTCTTCTGACAGGGGCGGTCGGTCATATGGCGCGATGCGTTCTTGGCCTAAAAGGGTGATTTCTCCGGTGAAGCCGCGCTCGCGCAGTTCCATCACACTGCGTGCGCCTGCTAGTCCGGCACCTACCACTACTACGTGTGCAATCGTCACTTTTCCAACTTACAGCGCGGGTGGCTGATTGCAGCGTTCCGGAGTGCCCCAGCACCAGTTGGAGGCGATACGCTCACCTGTGATGAAACCTTCGCAACTGCTGGGACCCGGTGTGGCTTTTGTGGGTGTGGCCGCGGCCACCGCCGTCGGACTCCTGGCTGACGTGCACCTGGCTGCCTGGGTTTTGGCCGCGTTCCTTGTGGTGGGCGCGCTGCTGCGCGTGGTCGTGCCCGAACCCCAGAACTGGGGGTTGAAAGTCCGCTCGCTGCCGGTGGACGTGGCAATCTTGCTGGTAGGCGCCGTTGTACTGGTGTTTCTGGCACAGACGGCGCCGGACCTTTACTAAATCAGCCCCAGCGCCCGCACGGCGTCGCGCTCTTCTTCCAGCTCCGCAATCGAGGCGTCGATGCGCGAACGCGAGAAGGGGTCTATTTGCAGCCCCTCCACGATTTCCCACTGGCCGCCATCGGTGGTGACTGGGAATGAGGTGATCAGCCCCTCGGGCGTGCCGTAGCTGCCATCGGAGCACACGGCCATGGATGTCCAGTCCCCGGCTGCTGTTCCTTGCATCCAATCGTGCACGTGGTCGACGGCCGAGTTGGCGGCTGAAGCGGCCGATGAAGATCCGCGCGCCTCAATAATTGCCGCGCCGCGCTTTTGCACGGTGGGAATGAATTCTTCTTCAATCCAGGTCTGATCGTTGACCACGTCAGCGGCGATCTCATCGCCGATTTCGGCGTGGAAAATGTCCGGATACTGCGTAGCGGAGTGATTACCCCAAATCGTCATGCGTCGAATATTGCCCACGGGAACGCCCGTCTTCTTCGCCAGCTGCGCAATCGCTCGGTTGTGGTCCAGCCGCATCATGGCTGTGAATCGTTCGCGGGGAATATCGGGTGCGTTGTTCATCGCAATCAGGGCGTTGGTGTTGGCGGGGTTACCGACTACCAAAACCTTGGCGTCTTCAGCGGCGTGAGCGTTTAACGCCTTACCCTGGGCGGTGAAGATGGCGCCATTGGCTTCCAAAAGGTCGCCACGTTCCATGCCCTTGGTGCGGGGTCGCGACCCAACCAGGAGTGCAATGTTGGCACCGTCGAAGGCCACATTGGGGTCATCACTGATTTCGATGCTGTCCAGCAGTGGAAACGCGGAGTCGTCGAGTTCCATTGCTACGCCCTCGGCCGCCCGCAGCGCGGGCGTGATCTCCAGCAACCGCAGTTTTACGGGCACGTCGGGGCCCAGCATGTTGCCGGCGGCGATGGGGAAGAGCAGGCTGTATCCAATTTGCCCGGCCGCACCGGTCACGGTAACCGTTACGGGGGCGGGGGTTTCGGTTGGCACTTTTGGTGCGCTCCTTACAGACGATTTGACGGGTAGTTCACTTCGACTGATTAATTCAGTACAACGATGCGCGCAAGCCTTGCGCGTTATTGCAGCTGGTCCAATACGGCGTTCAGCGTCGCCGAGGGGCGCATGACCGAGTCGGTCTTTTCGACATCCGGGCGGTAATAACCCCCGATGTCGACCGATTCACCCTGTACCTGCGCCAGTTCAGAAATAATGGCCTCTTCCTTATCGACCAATTCCTGCGCGATGGGAACAAACCGCTGCGCCAACTCCACATCGGCGTTCTGCACTGCCAGTTCCTGCGCCCAGAAGCGCGCCAACCAGTAGTGCGAACCGCGGTTATCGAGCTCTTTGACCTTTCGCGAGGGCGACTTGTTCTCCAACAGGAACGTGCCCGTTGCGCGATCGAGAGTATCGGCCAATACCTGCGCGCGGGCGTTATCTGTCGCCCCGGCCAGGTGTTCAAAGCTCGAGGCCAGTGCTAGGAACTCTCCGAGCGAGTCCCAGCGCAAGTGGTTTTCTTCCACCAGCTGCTGCACGTGCTTGGGAGCCGAGCCGCCCGCACCGGTTTCAAACAGGCCGCCACCATTGATGAGCGGAACAATGGAAAGCATCTTTGCGCTCGTACCCAGTTCCAGAATCGGGAACAGGTCCGTGTTGTAGTCGCGCAGCACATTGCCGGTGACCGAAATCGTGTCTTTGCCCGCGCGCATCCGCGTCAGCGAGTACTTCGTGGCGGCCTCGGGGGCCATGATTTCAATTTCCAAACCGGAGGTGTCGTGCTCGGGCAGGTACTCCTTGACCTTGGCGATCAGGTTCGCATCATGCGCGCGGTTTTCATCCAGCCAGAACACTGCCGGAGTATTGGACGCCCGCGCTCGTGTAACTGCCAACTTCACCCAGTCGCGAATGGCGACGTCCTTGGTTTGGCATGCGCGCCATAAATCGCCGGCCTCCACATCGTGCTCAATCAGCACGTCACCGGCCTGGTTTACAACCTGCACCTTTCCGGCGCTTTCCACCTCGAAGGTTTTGTCGTGGCTGCCGTACTCTTCGGCGGCTTGTGCCATCAGTCCGACGTTGGGGACGGTGCCGATCGTGGCCGGGTCCAGTGCGCCATTTTCTCGGCAATCATCGATCGTAGCCTGGTAAACACCGGCGTAGGAACTGTCCGGAATCACGGCCAGCGCGTCGGACTGCCCGCCATCCGGTCCCCACATCTTGCCGCCGCTGCGAATCATCGCGGGCATGGAGGCATCAATGATCACGTCGGAGGGAACATGCAGGTTCGTAATTCCGCGATCCGAGTCCACCATCGCCATGGCCGGGCCCTCCTGCAGGGCCTTGTCGAAAGCGGCCTTAATCTCCGCGCCATTTGGCAGACCATCCAGCGCGGGCAAAATCGTGCCGAGCCCGTCATTAGCGCTCAAACCCGCTGCAGCGAGGTCATCGCCGTACTGGGCAAAAACATCGGCAAAGTAGGCGCGCACCGCGTGCCCGAAAATGATCGGGTCCGAAACCTTCATCATGGTGGCCTTTAAGTGCACCGAGAATAGGACGCCCTCTTCTTTCGCCCGCGCTACTTGGGCGCGTAAGAACTCATCCAGGGCGGCGGCACGCATTACCGTTCCGTCCACCACTTCACCAGCCAGGACGGGCAAGTGATCTTTCAACACCGTCACGGCGCCATCAGCACCCACGTGCTGAATCTTCAAATTGTCATCGCTGGGCATAACAACCGACTTCTCATTCGAAAAGAAGTCGTCTTCCCCCATGGTGGCAACGTTCGTTTTTGAATTCGATGACCACTCGCCCATGGAATGCGGGTTCGCCTTCGCAAATTTCTTCACCGATGCCGGCGCGCGCCGATCCGAGTTCCCCTGGCGCAATACCGGGTTTACGGCCGAACCCTTCACGCGATCGTAGCGCGCGCGAACGTCGCGTTCCGCATCAGTTTGCGGATTATCGGGATAGTCCGGAATCGCGAAACCCTGGTCTTGCAACTCGGTAATCGCGGCCTTCAACTGCGGAACCGACGCCGAAATATTCGGCAACTTAATGATGTTGGCGGCCGGGTCATTGACGAGCTCGCCCAGTTCGGCCAGCGCATCATTTACCTGCTTATCGTGGGGCAGATAGTCCGGAAAGAGCGCAATTATGCGGCCCGAGAGAGAAATATCACGCGTTTCAACTCCCACACCCGCCGGCGCAGCAAACGCGCGGATGATCGGAAGGAACGAGTGCGTGGCCAACATGGGCGCCTCGTCGGTGTGGGTGTAGATGATTTTTGCCATGCCGGGGCGTGCCTCCATGCGTTGAGACGGTCGCTGTGCGGCGGTGGCAGCCGCGCACAACTTAATTGCTTGACATCAAGATACCCCGTAGGTCTATAGCGTGCTTGCCCCGCGTTCGGGAGTGGCATGAAACACCTCGGGAGTCGCAAATCCCTGTTCTGCAAACGCGTGGCGCACCGCGGCCTCCACTTCCGCCGCATCGGCTGTATGGACTAGCGCGATCACCGAGCCACCAAAGCCGCCCCCGGTCATGCGCGCCCCCAGCGCCCCGCCCGCAAGCGCCGCATCAACAGCCACATCCAATTGCGGGACCGTCACCTCATAATCGTCCCGAAGCGAGTTGTGCCCCGCGGTGAGGATGGGCCCCAAAGCCGACAACTCGCCGTCCTTAAGATTTTGGACGGCGTCCAGCACCCGAGCATTTTCCGTCACCACGTGCCGCACGCGGCGGGCGAGGATTTCTCCCGATTCGGCCGCGGCAGATGGGGTGTCGTTGGGGTCAGGTGCTTGCGCGTGGGTCTTAAGTGTTTCTAAGGCGCTGGGGAGCTGCGCAGTTGAAATGTGACGCAGCGATGGGACTTTTAAGATTTCGCAGGCGCGCTCGCAGGATTGGCGGCGGGCGCCGTATTCGCCCTCGGTGTGCTGGTGCGGGGCGCGGGTATCGATGACCAGGAGTTCCATTCCGGCCCCGGCCAAATCGGCGGGCACCTGGGTTACCGAGTTGTCGGCAAAATCGATGAACATCATGTGGCCGGCCTGCCCGTGCATGGAAGCCATCTGGTCCATCGCGCCGGTGGGCGCTCCAACATAGGCGTTTTCGGCGCGCTGGGCGATCAGGGCGGCCCGAGTTGGTGCAATTTCCCACGCGGCGAGTTCTTGGAGTGCCACTAAAACTGCGCATTCCAGGGCGGCTGAAGAGGACAGTCCGGCGCCGACCGGCACGTTGGAGTCCAGCACCATGTCCGCGGCCGGTACGTCGTATCCGGCCTCGGAAAGGGCCCAGACCACTCCGGCGACGTAGGCGCCCCAGCCCGTTATGTCGCCGGGCTGGGTGGAAAGCGGGAACGTAACCGTTCCGTGGCCAGTGGAAGTTGCCTCGATCTGGTCATCGCTGCGGGGGCGGGCCGCCACGGTGACCCGGTGCGGTAGTGCGAGGGGGAGGGCGTAGCCCTGGTTGTAGTCGGTGTGTTCGCCAATGACGTTGACCCGGCCCGGAGCGGTTACCTGCACCGGGAAGGAGGGGTCGGCTACACCCGGACCGTCGCCTGGAAACTCAGCGGACACTTCGCTCCTCCTTTGCTTCGTGTTCTTCAACCCGGTGTTGCATGAACTCCCAGGCATCGGCGGCGATGCGCTTAAGGGAGTGTTCCGGAATCCAGCCGAGTTCGGTTTCGATTTTTACTGCCGAGGCAACGAGAGTGGCCGGGTCGCCGGGCCGCCGCTGGATTACTTCAGCTGGAACTTCGTGCTTCGTCACCTCGCGCACTGCCTCGACCACCTGTGCCACGGAGTAACCATCGCCGGTGCCGAGGTTGAAAATCCGGTGCTCGCCCTCTTTGGCGCCGTCGAGGGCTAATACGTGGGCGCGGCCCAGGTCTTCTACGTGCAGATAATCTCGCACGGCGGTGCCATCAGCCGTGGGGTAATCATCGCCGAAGATCTTTACGTCCGGCCGCTCACCAGCCGGAACCGCGAGCACGTTGGGGATCAGATGCGTTTCGGGGTCGTGGCGTTCACCAAACCAGCCCAGGTCGCTGCGCAGCGCGCCGCCCACGTTGAAGTAGCGCAGGCTGACAGCGGCAATCCCATAGGCGCGCGCATAGCTGGTCAGCATGTGGTCGACCGCCAATTTCGATTGCCCATAAGGGTTAATCGGGGCGGGTGTGACGTCTTCGGTGATTGGTGATGTTTTCGGCTCCCCGTAGACGGCCGCCGTGGAGGAGAACACGATGCGCGACACCCCGGCGCTGCGCATGGCTTCTAAGAGCGCCTGCGTTCCGGCGACGTTGGTGTCCCAGTACTTTTGCGGCTCGTCGACCGATTCGCCCACCAGGGACTTCGCCGCGAAGTGCAAAACGCCGTCGAAGGAATCATCGAGCACCTCGCCCGCCTGGGTGATGTCGGCCTCGATGAATGGGACACCGCGCGGCACCGCCGAGCGATGGCCGGTGGACAGGTCGTCCAACACGGTGACCTCGTGGCCCACCGCGCACAGCTGGGCAGCGACGACTGAGCCGATGTATCCGGCGCCGCCGGTTACCAAAACTTTCATGTCAAACCTCCCGCAATCGCGCCGCAACCGCCTCGGGCAGCACGTCCGTTACGAACGCGTCCATGCCCGATTCGGAGCCGGCCAGATACTTCAATTTGTCTTTGGAACGACGGACCGAAAACAGCTGCATGTGCAGCCAGGCCTCTTCGCGATGGGCCGCACCCGATTGCGGGGTGGGCTGCTGATGCCAGGCGGCGATATAGGGCAACTTGGCGTCATAGAGCCGATCAAAGCGACCCAGTACATCCAAATAGAGGGCAGCGAATGCGTCGCGCTCCGCACCGGAGAGTTCATCGATTGTGCCTACCTGGCGCTGGGGCATTAGATGGACTTCGATGGGCCAGCGGGCCGCTCGCGGCACGAAGGCGGTCCAGTGCTCATTGGCGTTGATGACCCGCACGTCCTCCCGCTCGGTCGCCAGAATCGCGCCAAACAGGTTTTCACCGGTGCGCTCGCGATACGCACCGGCGCTGCGCAAGATCCGCTCCGTGCGCGGGGTGACATACGGGTAGGCGTAGATCTGTCCATGCGGGTGTTGGAGTGTGACGCCAATTTCCTCACCCCGGTTTTCGAAACAAAACACCTGTGCCACCTCGGGGCGGGCGCCCAATTCGGCAGTCCGATCCGCCCAGGCATCCACCACAAGGCGGGCTTGTTCTAAGGAAAGATCTTTAAACGAGGCGGTGTGGTTATCGGTAAAACACACGACCTCGCAGCGCCCCACGCCCGCCTTAGTTGGTAGCCAAGGGGAGTTTTCCGCGAGAACTGGAGAGGCGCCGTCCCTAATTAACTCTGCCTTTTCCGATAGGGAGGGAAAGCGGTTTTCGAAGACAACGACCTCGTAGGAAGCAGCGGGGATCTCGGTGTCGCGGCCCGGCGTCGATGGGCACAGGGGGCACTGGTCAGCGGGCGGGAGGAAGGTGCGGGTTTGGCGGTGTCCAGCCATGATGACCCACTCGCTCAGCAGCGGATCAAAGCGCAGTTGGGAGCTCGTTGCCACTTCGGGCAGATCGCGGGGGTCGTTGATTATGCGCTCGACGGGCGCGGGGTCGTAGAAGAAGATTTCGCGGCCGTCTGCCAGGTGGTGGTCTTGTCGATTCATGACTCTCCGTTAGGTGCTGCAGTGATTAATTGACCCCCGGTGCGGGTGAGGGACTGGTTGAGCATTTCTTGGGCCGCGGACGGGAGTTTCGAGTCGGTGATCAGTACGTCGGCAATGTCGAGGTTGCCGATACGTGCCAAGCCCGGAGTGGCCCACTTGGTGTGGTCTGCCAGGACAACAGTGCGCGCGGCGGCAGCGATGAAGGCTCGGTTGGTTTCGGCTTCGCCCAGGTTTGGGGTGGTGTAGCCGGAGTCGGGGTGCATGCCGTGGACGCCCAGGAAGACGATGTCGAGATTGAAGTTGCTCAGCGCGTGAATGGCCAGCGGGCCGATGAGCGCGTCGGAGGGAGTGCGCACGCCGCCCGTGAGGATCACTGACTCTTCCGTTGTGGTGGGCGCGGGACTGAGAACCGTGGCAATTGGCGGGGAATTGGTCACCACCGTGAGGTCGGGAATGTCGCGCAGGAGGTGGGCCAGGGCCCAAGTAGTTGTTCCCGCGCTGAGTCCTATTGCCCGACCGGGCTGGATTAGTTGCTTCGCCGCGCGGGCAATGGCCGCTTTTTCGATTTGGTGCAGGTGTTGTTTGGCCGCGAAGCCGGGCTCTTCAGTGCCTGCGGGGAGGGGGAGTGTGGCGCCGCCATGCACCTTCGAGATGAGCTCTTCGCGGGCGAGCGCGTCGAGGTCTCGGCGAATTGTGACTTCGGAAACCGCGAGTTCCTGGGCGAGTTCGCCAACGCGGGCGGAGCGTCTTTGGCGCAGTAGGTCCAGGATTCTGCTCTGTCGCTCTGCTGCTAGCACGTTGGTTCGCCGTCCAATTCAGTTGTTTGGCGCTCGGGGTTGAAATCGGGTTCG
>JAJYRW010000019.1 GCA_021793895.1 Actinomycetes bacterium | reverse complement strand
ATTTACCTCGCTTTTTAAAATGCCGCTGCGTTAGAGAGTGTCGAAAATCAGCACCGCGTGCAAGCTCAGTTGTGTAGGGTGGCACATTGTTCCAGCAAAGGCGAACAACAACTACGGAGAGAAAACCACACATGAATACTGCAAAAATGAAGCGCTTGTCTGCGTTTGCGGGCGCGGCCGTCTTATCCACGATGGCCCTTGCTGCCTGCGGCGATGATGGCGCCACCGCCGGCGGCGACACCACGTGCAAGGAATTTATTGAAATGGACGCGGAAGAGCGTCGCGCGGTGATCACGGACTTCGCTAAGGAAGACGGCGAAGACTTAGACGACATCTCCGCCGACGAATTCGACATGGGCAACGACTTCATTGCGGCCACCTGTGAGATGGTTTCCGATTCCAGTATCAAACTGCGTGATATCAGCGAAGACGACATTGAAGTCCCCGACCTGGAAGATCTCGATATTCCGGAACTAGAAGATCTGGAAGATCTCGACCTCGACTAGCATTAACCGCATGATTCGAGCCACCGAAGCAGCTGTTGCGGTTAACGAGGCGGTGCTGCTTCCGGCGACTACCTTCAGTTTGGAAAACAGCAGGGCACTGGCCATAACCGGGCCAAACGGCTCGGGCAAAACCACGCTCTTGCGTGCCCTTGCCGGCTTAGTCCAACCCACGAGCGGGTCTGTAGCAATCGCTGGAAGGCCAGTTGACGAATCCGATGCCGCCTTCCGCGCGCTGGTTGCCGCGCTCGTTTATTTGCCCCCGGTCGCGCGAAACCTCACGGTGGAAGAGCATCTGCGCCTGGTTTTAGCTTCTTGGGGGTGGCAAGAGCCAAATATCGAAGGCGATGTAGCTAAGCAGCTTAAGGCCTTGCAGATTGATCACCTGGCCCGGCGGTTTCCGCATGAGCTTTCCGCCGGCCAAAATCAACTCTTTGCACTCGCGCTTACTTTGATCCGACCCGCGAAAGTCCTGCTCTTGGATGAGCCGGAGCGCCATTTGGATACTGAACACCGCGAACTGGTCCAAACCGTGCTCGCCCAGCGCAAGATGAACGGCACCACAATTGCCTTCGCCACGCATGAGGCGATGCTCATTAATGAGCTCGCCGACAGTGTCTTAGATATCGCCGTCTTCGATGGTGGCCCAGACTCGGTATGAGAGCCACGCACCTCCGGCTGCGTCAGATAAACAGGATTTATCGCCAGCGCCAGTCCGGCAATCGACTACAAGACCGGCTTTATCTGCTGTACGTTGTGGCGATAGTCACCCTCATGCTGGGCGTCCCCTTGAGCATTGGCGCTGTGGATGCACTGCGCGCTCCGGCCGCCCAATCACTGCTGACACATCCGGATTTCATCAAATTCGCCGCAATAACATCTATTGGGCTATTGCTTTCAGCCCTGTGGGCGGGGCGTTTTCAAGGCCCCGTCACTTTGGAGCCGTTCTTTGCGCTTCTATTTGCCGCCACCGATGCGCCCCGGCCAAGAACCCTGTGGCGAAAATTCGCGAAAGTCGCGGCAGTAATAGGTGTCGTTTTCCTTGTCTTAGCCGCAATTGGCATCACGGCGCACCCGGCCCCGGCGGGTATCGCTCCCACATTCGCGTTCCCGGGCCTCATCGGATTGTGTGCCGGGGTATTAATAGCAACTTTTGCGCTGGTTGGTCAGGCGGGCTCGCCTGCGAGCCGACGAGTCACAAGTGCGGTTTTAGTTGCTACTGCCCTGGCAACAGTGGTGCTTAGTCCCGCACCAGCGTTGCTGCTGGGCACAACGCTGGCCGGACTGACCGTGCGGCTGGCAGCGGTAACCGCGCTAGCAGTCCTGGTAATCCCGCAGCTGCTGCGGCGCCTTAGTTTTTCCGGGCTTTTAGCAGCCGGGCAGCGCTGGCACAGCGCCACCACAGCAGTAAATGTCGGTAATTTCGCTCAGGCACTCGACCTGTATAAGGCGCTGCCGCAGTGGGGAAGAAAATGGCCGGCGGTACCCACGAACTCGGGCCGCGCGTTACGCCCGGTGGCGCAATACTTACGGGCCGATGCGCTCGCTGCGCTGCGCACGCCGGGGCGCTTTTGGGCCGGTGTTATTTTTCAATTAGTGGGCTGGTTTTTGCTGTGGCTCGGCTTTAACGCCAGCGCGGGCACGTCCACTTTGGGCTGGGTACCGGCCGCGATCGGCGGGTTAATTACTTATCTAAGTAGCGGGATCTTTACCGATGGCTTTCGATATACCGCGCAATTGTCCCAGTCTCCCGCGCTTTATCGGTATCGAACTACAAAACTGCTATCACTGCACGGTCTCTTCCCACTAGCCATGAACCTAATTTGCGCGGCCGCAGCGCTGGGAATTATGGCCTTGAGCCCAATAGCTAGCGCCAGCCTCGCTGTCACCGGCCACACCGGTGCCAGCGGCAACCCGTGGGCTTTGGCGGCGGCGCTGATTTTGGCCGTCCCGATTATGGCCGTGCTTCCCGTGATCCTGCGCGCCTTCGACAGCACAAAGGGCGACCTGCCGATGGAACTTCTTGCTCCCATTGACTCACCCATGGGTGATATGTCAGGCCTGATAGTTCTGCTGTGGCAGGCCGATGCCGTAGTCCTAATACTGACCATAAGTGCCGGACTAGCGTGGCTGACCACCAGCGGTTTTGCGGCCTTCATTGCGGGAATAGCCGCAAGCTTGTTGGTGGTTACCCTCCTTTTGCGCTCGCGTCTGCGCAACTAATTCCAATCACCCACTTGACAGACCGCCGTAGAGGTTCATAGGTTCATTACATGACTAACTAACCAATGAGGCGGGCAAGGTGTTTGACGAAGGTTCACCCATCTTCATGCAGGTGGCACAAACCATCAGCAATGAAATCCTGCGCGGGATATATGCAGAAGGCGATCAAATCGCCTCTACAAACGAGTTCGCAGCGTTTTACAAGATCAATCCCGCAACGGCCGGTAAGGGCATCAACCTGCTGGTGGACCAAGGAATTTTATTCAAGCGCCGCGGAATCGGCATGTTTGTGGCCGACGGCGCGAGAGACCGCCTCCTTCAGGACCGCAAAACCAATTTCAATGACAACCAACTAAGAGATTTCGTCCACGCTGCACGCGCAATCGGAATCTCACTGCCCGAACTACAAAGCCGTATCGCTCAGGAGTATCCAAATGACCAGCACCGGCCCACCGATTGAAGTACGCGGCGTCTCGCGCACCTTCGGTTCCGTCAAAGCGCTCGATGACGTCTCATTCACGGCGCAGCCGAACACGATCTGCGCGCTACTTGGCGCCAATGGCGCGGGCAAAACCACCCTAATGTCGATCCTCGCCGGCCACGATCGTCCCACCGCGGGCACCGCCACCGTCGACGGCGTAACTCCGTTTGAATCGGCCACCGTAGCGGCCAATTCATCATTCATCCGCGACAACCAGCGCTATCCCGATAACTACTACCTGCATCATGCGCTGCGATCGGCAGCGATTTTCCACACCGATTGGGATGTTGAATATGCCGAAGAACTAACCCAGATCTTTCGGCTGCCGACGAAGACGATGATCCAAAAGTTCTCCCGCGGTCAACTCTCGGCGCTGGCGATCGTGATTTCCCTCGCTTCCCGCGCGCCGCTTACGATTTTTGATGAACCCTACCTCGGGCTAGATGTCACCTCGCGCCACCGGTTTTATGAACTCCTCATTGAAGACTTCGCCGCGTACGCCCGCACCATCATCGTCTCCACCCACCTGGTGGGTGAGATGGAAAACATATTCGATCAGGCCGTAATCCTGGACGAGGGCAAGGTGGTACTCGACGCCCCGGTAGATGAGTTGCGCGCGGGCGCCTATTCAATATCCGGGCCGCGGGACGCCGTCCAAAATTATGCACAAAATGGCCAGGTCCTCCATACTCGCCAACTCGGCCCACTGGTGACCTCCACCGTTCGCGGTGATTTCGAGCAGGCATCGCGGGCGGTTGCGGACGACGAAAGACTCCACATTTCGCCCGTTTCTTTACAAGAACTCGTAGCCGCAATTGGCGGCGACAATCCAAAGGAGGCAGCATGAGCCGCCCCACTTCAGTTTTGAAACTGCACCTAACTAAACGCGGGTATGTATGGGGCATCCCGGCCTCAATTTTAGGGCTCGTAATCGTAATCACGATCCTCATTACGATCGCGATGTCCCGGTTTGCTGCCGGCGTCGGTGGCCAAGAGCTTGAATGGGCCGAATCTGCGCAGCAAAATCCCGGCGTGCTCTTTTCACTGCCCGGATTCCTCGTCTATTTGGGCGTCCAAGCGGTCAGTACGACGTTTCCTTATGGCATGTCGCTGGGCACCACGCGGCGTTCCTACAGCCTGGGAACCGCGCTGTATTTCGCATTCCAATCCGCGTACTTGGGCCTATTGGCCATGGTGCTTTACGGGGTTGAGCTCGCAACAAACCACTGGTTCTTCGGGGCCCCCACCTTCGATGTCACGGCCCTGGGCGGAGGCAACGTTTTCGCCGTGGGCGCCACAGTCTTTACGGTGACGTTTTTATCGCTCAGCATCGGCGGGCTCTTTGGCGGACTGTACGTGAAATCCGGCTCGCGCGGCCCGCTCATCTTCGGCCTTGCGCTGGCGCTGACGGTGGTGATTCTCGTGGTGATCTTAGCGCCGCACATGCTCACCATCGCCGCGGCGCTGACCCGCTGGAGTGTGCTGGGAATCGCGGTGGGGCTGGCTGTGGCCGCGGTCATTGGCGAATACTTCGCATTAAGGACGGCGACCGTCCGGTAGGTGCCTATGTTGCGTCATCGGCGAGCGCGGGTTGCCAGTGACTTGGCACCGGTGACCCGGCTGGGTATTCCTCCAGCGGTACCTGGTGGGTGCGCCACATCGCCAGTACTTCGTCGGTGATGCGCCAGCATTCCTCGGCGGTGTCCCCGCGGACGGAAAGCAGGGAGTCGCCGTCCAAAATCGCGGAAAGCACCTCCCCATAAGCGGTTAGTTCCGCCTGGCGCAATTCGGTGATGAAGCGGCTCTGTTCTAAAACGAACGGGTCTTGGGCGCCGTTGGTGGTGAGCTGGAGTTCCATGATGTCGGGATCCAGGTTCATGATGAGCCGGTCGGGGCCGCACCCGCCTTCAAAGCCCTGGGGCAGGTGGCGCACGTCGCGAAATGTAATGACGACCCGCTTTCGGGTTTTGCCCAGGGCCTTGCCTGATCGCAGCGTGATCGGCACCCCGCGCCAGCGTTGATTGGCCACCTCGAGGGTGATTTGGGCGAGCGTTTCGGTGTTGCGGCTGGCGTCGACTCCGGGCTCATCGACGTAGCTGGGAACGTGGCGCTCCCCCACCTGACCGGCTACGTACCGGGCGCGGCGGGTGACAACAGTAGCGTCGTCGTCCCAAATGCGCGTTGCCCGCAAGACCGCGGCCTTGGCGTCGCGTAGTTCCCGGCTGGAGATCGCGGAGGGTGGCTCCATCGCCACGACCGCCATCACCTGGAGTAAGTGGGATTGAATCATGTCGATCAGGGCACCCGCGTGGTCGTAGTAGCCCGCGCGGTTTTCTAGTGCGAGTTCCTCGTCATAGGAGATTTCAATTGATTCAATGTCGCTCGCGCTCCAAACGGCCTGCAGCATGCGGTTGGCAAAGCGCACCGCCATTACGTCGATGACCGTTGTTTTACCGAGGAAGTGATCCATACGATGGATCTGTTCTTCGGGCACGAGCCGGGCCACGATTCGGTTCAGGTCCTTCGCGCTTTGCAGGTCAAATCCAAAGGGCTTTTCCATTGCCAAATGGGTGTTTTGCGGCAAATCACACTTTGTTAGCGCCTCACAGGCCTGCGCAGTTACCGCCGGAGGCAGCGCGAAATACAGCACAAGACGATCAGTATCGCTGACCGCGTTGATAACCTCACGCAGCTGGTCCGGATCGACCACATCGCAGGTGAAATATTTAGTGGCCTGTACGTGTTCTTCTGCGAGCTGCGAATTAGCGCCGCCATTGATAAGTCCATCGTGCAGGAGGTTTGCAAAGTCTTTCTGGCTGAGGTCAGCGCGGTCCGCGCCGAGAATTCGCACGTCGCGGTCGGGGTCGCGTTCCAGGAGCGCGCCGATACCAGGCAGGAGCAAGCGCTTGGTTAAGTCGCCGGAGGCTCCAAAGATTAATAACGTCGTCGACATGCTCATGCGCCCAACTTATGGTGTCTGTGTTGAAAGCGCAGGTTCGCGAGCGTGACCACGCTCACATTACTTTAAATTAGCCACGGGCCGATAGCGTCGCTAAGGTATTTCCCGACCTGCAACACCAGGCTTATTTCTCATCGCAGCTCTGCGAATCCAATCACTTCAAGAAGATCCCACTTATCCATCCTGCGTCTCCTTTGAGGTACCCATGATCGAGTTCGACGCGTATCACGCAATTACCGCGCTGAGCGGGCTGGTCATTGTCTCCTACATATTCACGGTAATTAGCGCACGAACTCGGATTCCAACCGTGCTGATGCTGCTGTTATTGGGTGTGGGGATCCGAGAATTTTTGGTCAAGGTCGATCGGTACATCGAAATTCCGCTCGATTTTGTGCAGTTCCTAGGCGTACTGGGTCTGATTTTGATCCTGCTGGAAGCCGGGCTGGACTTAAACCTGTCCCGGGAGAAAGCACCGCTGGTGCGCCGGGCAACCGGATCGGCACTGTTCGTCTTGGCGCTATCGGTGGTCGGCATTGCCGCGATTATTTACTTCCTGCTTGACCAGGGTTTGCGCACGAGTTTGGTTTACGCGGTGCCGCTGGCGGTGATTTCGTCCACCATTGTGGCTTCGAGCATCAACTATTTAAGCGAAGAGAAGCGCGAATTTTTGACTTATGAGTCTTCGCTTTCAGATATTTTCGGGATTTTGCTCTTCAATGTCCTGGTTGCTGAGCAGTCCGTCTCGGTGAGCATGATCGCCTTCAACCTGGGCTCCATCGTCCTGGCGATTGTGATCTCTGTGGTGGTGTCGGTGGGGTTGGTGTTCCTGCTGGCCAAGGTGAAGTTGAACATCAAGGCGTTTTTAATCCTGCCGGTGCTGTTGCTGATCTATTCGGTGGGTCATCTGCTGCAGCTACCCACGCTATTGACCGTGCTTATCTTCGGCTTGATTTTGAACAACTGGCGGCTGCGGCGCTTTCACCACCTGCATCGCTACCTGGGAATCGGCGCAGTCGAGGATGCGGCCAAAACGGTTAAGGCCGTAAACACCGAATCGGCGTTTTTGATTCGCACGCTGTTCTTCGTGTTCTTCGGCTACATGATTGACGTGCGTGTACTGGGTGAATGGCAAGTAATTGCCGTGGGTAGCGCGATCGTTGCCGCGATATTTGCGGTGCGCTACCTGTATCTGCGGATCTTCCTGCCCCGCCATATTCTGCCCGAGCTGTTCTTCGCCCCGCGCGGACTGGTCACGATCGTGCTGTTCTACTCCATTCCGGCATCGATGACTATCAACGCATTCGATGATGGAATCGTGTTCTTTGTCGTGATGGTTTCCACGCTGATCATGACGGTGGGCAGCCTGTGGTTCACGCCCCGAGGAGCGACGCGCGTCGCTGACGATGAGCGAAACGCTGAGAACGAACGCATTAGGGCGGAACAAGCCAAAAACGCGGACGGCGAGCGCCAGACTCTCGCTGCGCCGACTGGATCCGGAACGGTGGACGGGGTTGCCGCGGAAGATGGCGCTGCAGACAGCAATGCGTCAAAGGATGCGGCGGGCGCGAACGGAGTTCTGAAGCCGGCCGGTGACGAGCCCACCTCCGCGGTAGGCGACAGCGTCGGCGCGGATCATTCCGATGCGCCCGTGCCGGTGGCTGCGCGACACCGCAAATAACCGGTGATGCGGTAAAGTTCTACGTTTGGCTGCCCCGTTAATGCAGCCGCAAGGTTCTATTTTCAGGCATTAAGGAGCAGGCTCGTGGCCGCCATCGCCAGCCGGATCGTGTGGATCGATTGCGAAATGACCGGTTTGGATTTTAAAGACGACGCCCTCATCGAGGTTGCCGCCGTGGTAACTGACGGCGAGCTCAATGCGCTCGATGACGGGATAGATCTAGTTATTACGCCAACCAGCACCGCCCTGGCCCAAATGGGAGATTTCGTACGCGAAATGCACACCACCTCGGGACTCATCACCGAGTTGGATTCGGGAACCACGTTGGAGGACGCCGAGAACCAGGTTTTGGAGTACGTCAAGAAGTGGGTACCCGAGCCGAAGAAAGCGCCACTGGCGGGAAGTTCCGTCGGCACGGATAAGGCGTTCTTGGAACGAGACATGCCGCGTCTAACGGAGCACCTGCACTATCGGATCGTTGACGTTTCATCCATTAAGGAGCTCGCCAAGCGCTGGTATCCGCGCGCCTTTTTTGCCGCCCCGGAGAAGCAGGGAGGCCACCGCGCGCTGGCGGACATTTACGAGTCGATTCACGAGTTGCGCTACTACCGGGAAGTTATTTTTGTGCCCGAGCCGGGGCCGACCACCGACGAGGCTCGCCAGATTGCCGCGAAGCACGTTCTAAAGCCGAAAGAAGAGGCCGAAGCTACGTCTCAGAAGCCCGCCGAAGCTCCGCCGCAGATGCCCGGTGAAGGAACTCCCGCGAGCGCCGAAGAGTAATCGCCGGACATCGGTATCTTTTGGAAAATGTCGATATCGCGGTCCGATTTACACTTCCTTAGGGCATCCAGGTAGACTAAACCGCCGTGGCATTCTCTTGCGAGAGAAAGCAAGATTTTCATTGGAAAGTTTTGCGATTGCCCCGAAATGGTGGCCGTAGCTCAGTTGGCAGAGCGCCGCGTTGTGGTCGCGGATGTCGCGGGTTCAAATCCCGTCGGTCACCCCAAATGGGTCAGGTTTGAACTTTCGACCAAGGGACCGCCCTTGGTCGAGGTTCGAGCCTGGCTCAACTTTCTTGCCTCGGCGGCCCAGGTGAGGGCGTCGGCCTGCAAGCCTTCGATGCTCAGCCCGTCGTACGGCGTCTTGTAGCCGACCCGAACGTCGTTGTCCTCATCGACATAAATCGCCGTGAACAGCGCCTGGTTGCACAGACGACGGTTCGCGTCGTCAGCCTTCTTGTAAATGTCGGCCGCATTCGACAGCAGAGTCAACGCGTCGTCCAAGTTCGCCCGAGCGAAGGCGTACTCCCCGTGGTGGGCGTCGATCCGGTTCTGGATCGTCTCCAGCGATGCCGTGATCCGATCCTGCTCCCGCTTGAGCAACTCCAACGGGACCGCTCCCGCGTAGTGAGCACGGAGCAGCTTCTCCTGCTCGTCTTCGAGCTGGGTCCGACGCGTGGCGAGGTCCGCCAGTTCCGCGGCACCCTCGGACATCATCTCGTCGAACCGTGCGTGCAGCATCGACGAGAGCGCCTGCTTGGTCTCCGCGCTGATCTGGACGTGATCGTAGAACTGCTCCACGAGTCGCTCGACGTGCTCGATGAGCATCGCTTGACGGGTACAGTCACCCCTACCGCCGTGCCTGCTCGCGCACACGAAGTACGGATAGATCGTGCCCTGGCTACTCTTCGCGTTGCACACGATCAGGCGCGAGCCGCACTGCCCGCAGAACACAGAGCCTTTCAGGTAGTGATCGTGCACTTGCGTCGCGTCCGCCGCCGACCGGTGAGTGCCGAGCACGGTCTGCACCTGATCCCACACCTCGTTCGGGACGAGCGCTTCGTGGACTCCGGCGTAGGTGACGCCTTGATAGCGGACGCAGCCCTTGTAGTACGGGTTCGTGAGCATCCGATGCACCGACGACTTGCCAATGGGCTGAGAAGGACGACGCGGGGAAGGTGCTGTCGTCAGCCCCCGCGCCACTAACTCGTGGTGGAGCTGGCTCGTCGACCAATCCCCGGACGCGAACACCTGGAAGGCCCACCGAACCAGCGGTGCACGTTCCTCGTCCAGCTCGACGGTGCGCACCTCACGGCCAAACTCGTCACGCACTCCGATGTTGCGGTATCCGATAGGTGCCTTCGACACTGTCCCGCCCTGCGCGGCCTTCTGTGACAGACCCTTGACGACCTCCGTGGCCAGGTTGCGCGAGTAGAACTCGGCGATCGACGACATGATGCCGTGCAGCAGCATCCCCGAGGGCGTCTCGTCAATGTTTTCAGTCGCTGACACCAGGGTGACCCCGGCGTCCTTGAGCGCGAGGTGGATGGTCACGTCGTCTGCGCGGTTGCGGGCCAGCCGGTCGACCTTGTGGACGATGCAGTAGTTCGTTTTGTGCTTCGTGACGTACTGGATCATCCGCATCAGTTCTGGCCGGTCGGCCTTGCGGGCAGACTCGCCCGCGTCGACGAACTCCTCGACGATGGTCGCGCCGAGTTGGTCGGCCTTGCGCTGGTTGGCCTCGCGCTGGGCTGGGATCGAGAAGCCTTCGGCGCTGCCGCCCTTCTCTGCCTGCTCCTTGGTCGAGACACGGAGGTAGGAGACGGCGATCGCCCCAACGAACGGTGTTGGGGCAACGAGACTGTCTATCGCGGCGCGGCTCGCATCGGTGGTCGTCATGGCTCTTCTCCACAGTCACTAGTTCTGCCGACGCGGACTGATGAGTCGAGGGATGTTGATCGTAAGAAGAGCCCGAAGGCTGTAGGACTAGGCCGAGTCGGCCACGTTTGCTTTGCCTCGCCACAAGGGCGAAGCGCTAGGACCACAACATCCGCCATCCGCGACGGATGCATACATTCTACGACGAAGGCTCCACTGAAGCACGCGGGCGCTTCGATGTCGTCGTTCCTCCCGAGGGGCACGACCCGGACCGTTGGAGCGCGATACGGATGAGTAACTCGCTGAGCTTGTCGAGGTCGGGGGGTTCGTGGAAGTCGGCGCGGATCGTCAGCTCGCGCTCGCTCTGCTGACGCTGCCCGGTCTTTCGTATGTACCGCCGCGTCATGCTCACACCTCGCCGGTGTCAGATTCGAAGGCCGCGAAGAAGGCATCTTCGGCCTCCTGGCGCGCTGCGACCTGATCGAGCACGAACCGCACGAAGTCTTCGTCGCGGTCTGTGATGGGTAAGTCCTCGACGGGCGCGGCGGGGTCTTCTCCGGGCCAACTCGTCTGGCGGGTTGGCCGATCCCTGTCAAGGCGTGTGCCGCAGGCGGCGACCCAGTCTCGAAGCCGGGCTCGTGCATCTGCGAAGTCGCGGTGCCACCCGAGGGGCGCTGAGCCGTCCTGCTCGGCGTCGTAGGCGGATAACCAGTGCAGGTGCAGGGCGGACAGCTCCCAGAGGAGTTCGGGGTGCCGATGCCAGTACGGCGGCACGACGCTGGCTGTAAGACCGTAGGTGTGGCGAAGCCAGTCCACCCAGCGGTTGAGTTCGAGCAGCTCCGTTTCAAGATCATTAGCCGTGAGTAGATTCCAGTTGACCGGATGCGGCGGCTCAGGAGTATCGAAACGAGGCGACCGTGTTTCTGCCTCGGGCGGCAGGTCATCGTGTTCGGGGCCGAGCGAGTCGGTCATGGTCTCCCCGCTCACATTCCGATGGTCGCGGCGTTCGACGGAGCGGAACGCTGTGGCGCGGTGAAGGCAGCGCCATTTCGGCCAGAGTTGCGCTCGGTTCGATCTACCTCGTAGCGCGTGCGCGCCAGGTCGTGGCCGATGCGAGTTGCGATGAACTCCTCACCTTCGTAGCGCTGTCCGTTGCGCTCGTAGGAGTACTCCCGTACACGGCCGTCGGCGATGATGTTGTCGCCCTTGGCGATCCGCTCGGCCCCCTGCTCGGCCGCCCCGCGATATGCGATGAGGTCGTGGAAGGTGGTCTCTAACTGTGTGAAGGTGTTGTCGGGCTCCTTCCGGTAGTGCTCGATGCCGACCTTCATGTAGAGCCGCGCGTCCCCACGTTGGGTGTAGCTCAGCTGCGGCTCCGAGGCGACGAAACCCGAAATGGATTGATGAGTGCGAATGGCCATGATGGCCTCCTCCTGATCTCAGGCAGCCAGCTCGTCGTGGCCGCTGTATCAGGCAGGTGCGCTCCCGCACTCAGACCGTGGTGTCAGGGTGCAGGGCGGCGTAGGAGGGCTTCAAGTTCGGTGCGGTCGCTGCGGAGTTGGGCGGCGTCGGAGCGGTCGGGCCAGGCGCGGAGGTCGGTGACTATGGGTGGTGTGGAGCGCAGCAGGGTGACGCCGGTGCCGAAGGGTAGGGTGCGGATGCGGTCGGGTGGCAAAATTGAAACCCGCCGTATGGAGCGCTGGTTCGATCGGGTGCCGCGATCACCGAGGGTCACGCTGTTGGTGTATTCGTCGCGTTCGCCGATAAGGGTGGACAGATCTTGGAGGTCGCGGCTGTTGGACGCGCCGCCGAGGATGATCTTGGCGATGCTGGCGTCCCATATCGCACCGGCTTGGTGCTCACTCCACCGGTCGCGGGCTTGGGCGAGGGACTGCAAGACGGGCATGGTGGTGATCCCGGTGCCGCCGCCTTCGGCCATCAGCATCGGCAGCGATGGCAGGGGTGCGAGGTTACCGATTTCGTCGAGCGCCAGCAGCAGAGGCGGGTCGAGTCGGGCACCGGGTAACCGGGCGGCGAGACGTCGGGCGGTCTCGATGAGGTCCTCCACAAACGCGGCGACGAGCGCGGCGGATGCGCCGGCCCCGGCAGATC
>JAJYRW010000374.1 GCA_021793895.1 Actinomycetes bacterium | reverse complement strand
ATCAGCCAGGCACGCGGAGCGGTGTGTGGGTCGTAATAAAAGCGAGATGCGCCAAGACCTGGGCACATCTGCACCCGGAACGGGCGCGCACTAGAGTAATTGCGGTATGAATTGCCCGGCTAAAACCGCCTGCCTGGCTAAGATCGACCGCCTGGTTGAACTGCCTGCCCGGCTGAAAGAGACGGAGATTTTCCATGACCGCAAACGCAGCATCGGCACCCGCATCCGCCGCCACCGCCCAAATTGGCGTAACCGGATTGGCGGTTATGGGCCGGAATCTCGCCAGAAATTTTGCGCGCAACGGGTTTACAGTTGCGGTGCACAACCGCTCCGTTGCTCGCACAGAATCTCTGATCGCCGAGCACGGTTCCGAAGGTGACTTCGTTGCCTCCGAAACCTTAGAGGACTTCGTGGCAAGTTTGTCCCGGCCCCGCACCATCGTGGTAATGGTGCAAGCCGGTAAAGCTACCGATGCGGTAATCGGCGACCTGATCCCGCTGCTGGAAGAGGGCGACATCGTTATTGATGCGGGCAACGCCCACTTTGCCGATACTCGACGGCGCGAGGCCCAACTGCGTGAGCACGGACTGCACTTTGTTGGTGCCGGTGTCTCCGGTGGCGAGGAGGGCGCTTTGCTGGGGCCCTCCATCATGCCCGGCGGATCGGTGCAGTCCTACGAAACACTGGGGCCAATTTTTGAGAAGATTTCCGCGCATGTGGATGGTGTTCCATGCTGTACCCATGTAGGGCCGGACGGCGCGGGCCACTTCATTAAAATGGTGCACAACGGTATTGAGTACGCCGATATGCAGCTCATTGCCGAGGCCTATGACCTGTTGAAGCACGCACTGGGCCTGAGCGCCAGTGAAATTGGCGAAATTTTTGCCGAATGGAACTCCGGCGATTTGGAATCGTTCCTAATTGAAATTACTGCCGAAGTCCTTGCACATCAGGACAACGTAACTGGCCAGGCCTTTGTAGACATTATTTTGGATCAGGCGGAGCAAAAAGGAACGGGACGCTGGACCGTACAAAACGCACTCGATCTGGGCGTGCCAGTGACCGGAATTGCCGAGGCGACGTTCGCCCGTGCGCTGTCAGGTTCCGTGCCGCAGCGCCAAGCCGGTCAGGCAGCCTTGCCCGCCCAGGCAGCGACCTGGGAGATTGCAGATAAGCAACAGTTCATTGAAGATGTGCGCCGGGCCCTGTATGCCTCGAAGGTGGTGGCGTACTCGCAGGGCTTTGATCAGATTGCGGCGGCCAGCCAGGAATATGACTGGAACATTGATCGCGGAGCAATGGCTCGGATTTGGCGCGGCGGCTGCATCATCCGCGCGCGGTTCTTGGATCGAATCACCGAGGCCTATGAGCGGGAACCCGACCTCGCATTGCTGCTGGCAGACCCCTACTTCACTAACGCGGTACAGGAGGGCCTACCGGCGTTTCGCCGCATTGTTTCGCTCGCGGCCCTACACGGTGTTCCCACCCCAGCATTTTCTTCCTCCCTGGCTTACTATGACGCGGTGCGGGCGCAGCGCCTGCCGGCCGCGCTCGTACAGGCTCAGCGGGACTTTTTCGGCGCGCACACCTACCAGCGCATTGATCGGGAAGGAACCTTCCACGTCGAATGGACCGGAAACCGCGAGGAAACTCAGCAGTGACGAATTACTCGCCCGTCATCTTGGGCGGTGATTACGGGGCGTATTCACTGGCGCGGGCCTTTCACGAACAATATGGCGTGCGCTCCACCGTGGTGTCGAAGATGGGCGCGGGCGCCGTTGGTCATTCAAAAATAATTGACCCCGTCGTCATGGGCGCAAGTATTGCCGATGAGCAGCAGCTCCTAAACCGGGTTCTCGATCTTGGTCAGAATGCGGCTGGTGATCGAGCGCCGCGGCTGTTATTCGGCAGCGCTGATTGGCTCGTGCGGTTTATCGTGCGCAACCGGGACAAGCTGAGCCGTTACTTCACAATTCCTTACGTGGGTCTCGATGTAATGGATCGGGTCGTCAAGAAGCGGGCCTTCACGGCCCTGTGCGAAAACCTGGGCATTCCGCACCCCAAAACCGTGGTGCACCGCGTGGGTGCGGATGATCCGCAGGCTCCGGTGGCGTTGGACTTCCCCGTCGTGGCCAAGCCGGGCGATTCGGCGGCTTATAACGCGGTGAACTTCCCCGGTAAGCACAAGGTGTTTGTGATTCCCACCCCCCAGCGCCTGGCGGAAGTCCTTACCCTGGTGCGCGATAGTGGCTATCGCGGTGACTTCATTGTCCAAGAGCGAATTCCAGGCCCCGACTCGAACCTGCGCATGTTGACGCTTTATATCGACCAAGCGGGCCGCACGACGCTGGTCGCAATGGGCCAGGCCTTGCTAGAGGATCACAGCCCCACCGCGCTGGGTAACCCGGTAGCAATTTTGACGGGTGCCGCCGATAAAACTGCCGTTGCACATGCCGAGCGGATGCTTAAACATGTTGGCTGGCGCGGCTATGCCAATTTCGAC
>JAJYRW010000018.1 GCA_021793895.1 Actinomycetes bacterium | reverse complement strand
CGAACTGAGTTGTTGACCGATGCCCAGTGGGAGTTGATCGAGCCGCTGCTGCCGTCCTCAGATGGGCGTCGGGGCCGGCCGTTTCGAGATCACCGTCAGGTGCTGGAAGGGATCATCTACCGTTACCGGACCGGGATTGCCTGGCGGGACGTGCCTGAGTGCTACGGCCCCTGGCAGACGGTGTGGAAGCGTCACCGGCTCTTCAGCGGCGATGGCACGTGGGACAAGATCCACACCGCGCTGCTGGCCCAGGCTGATGAGGCGGGGCTGATCGACTGGGAAGTGTCGATCGACTCCACGATCAACAGGGCGCATCAGCACGCCACGAACCTGACCCGGGACACAGGGGGACCTGGCGAATTACACGAATCTTCACCAGGAGCCGCCTGATCACGCCATCGGCCGTTCCCGCGGTGGACTATCGACGAAGATCCATCACCTATGTGATGGGAACATGCGCCCGCTGGTGATGCTGCTCGGACCGGGCCAGGGCGGGGACTCCCCGATGTTCGAGCCCGTCATGACCGCGCTGCACGTTCCCCGGTCCGGGCCGGGACGAGCGCGCTCTCGGCCGTTGCGGGCACTGGGCGACAAGGCCTACTCCTCCCGAGCCAACCGTGGCCATCTGCGTCGCCGCGGCATCCAGGCCGTCATCCCGGAACGTTCGGACCAGATCGCCAACCGCAAGCGCCGCGGCTCCAAAGGCGGCCGCCCGGTCACGTATGACACCCAGGCCTACAAGCGCCGTAACGTCGTCGAGCGCTCATTCAACGTCTTCAAGCAGTGGCGCGCTCTGGCCACCCGCTACGACAAACTCGCTCTGACCTACCGCGGTGGGGTCGTCCTGCGCGCCATCACCATCTGGCTCAGAGCTTTAAGAGACACGCCCTAGTCCGGCCCTGCGGCAGGCCAAAGGGGCGCGGCGCCGAAGGAGACCGATGCAGCCCGATTAATCCTGGCCCTCCATATCTTCCGGCCCCGCTCCTGGGGCGTACTCCTCGGGGCTTGATTCCACTGCCATTTCTAATTCAGCCGCAGCCCGACGGATGCGAGCGCGCCGCGCAGCGTGCATGGCTTCATCGCCGGAGGCAATGTGCTCAGGTCGGGGTGGTCCCGGAGCTTGGATGCGACCGGGATCCAAAGTACGTCGCACATCGTCAGCGTCGATAGTGCCGATTTCGTCGCCTGCCGCCTCGACATACCAGTCACTCAGCGCCGGGTCTTCGGAATCAAGCCACGCTCCGGCGCCGTCATCCGCCACCACTTGCGAAGACCCGAATACGAAGTTGTCCCCGTAATCAGAAATTCCCAGGCGCACCCCTTGGGCGATGGCGGCGCGGGCGTATTTCTGGCGCAGCATATACGGATCGAACCGCAACTCTTTGGCCCAAGAAACCATTATTCCAATAACAACAAACGCGAACGGTAGCGCCGAGACGACCATGATCGATTGCAATCCCGAAAGTGCGTCTTCGCCCCCGGCCAGAAGCAGTGATCCAGCAACGAGTCCGAGCAAAACTCCCCAGATTATTGTCACGTAGCGGCTGGGGTTGGGTTTACCCATTTGGCTCATCGATCCCATGACGATTGAGGCTGAATCCGCAGAGGTAACGAAGAAAACGATGATCGAACACATCGCGATGACCGAGGTGATTGTCCCCAGAGGCAAGTTGTTGAGCATCGAGAAGAGCATGTCTTCGGAGCGCTCGGAGCCCGAAATATTCTTACCCACCGACTCCATCCACATCGTGACCCCGCCGAAAATTGCGAACCACATAAAACACACGATCGACGGCACAACAATTACAACTGTGACGAACTCCCGCAGCGTCCGGCCCCGCGAGATTTTCGCGATAAACAATCCCACAAAGGGCGTCCATGAAACCCACCACGCCCAGTAATAGGTTGTCCAAGTCTCCATGAACTCGGCCGTCTGCGGCCCCTGGTTTGGGTTTCGAACCAGCAGGGTGCCCAGTTCCTTGAAGAATTCCACAAACGATGCCGGTATGAAGTTCAGCAGGAAAACCGTCGGGCCCACGATGAATACAAACACCGCCAAGAGCCCGGCCAGAATCATGTTGATGTTTGAAAGCGCGCGAATCCCGCGCTTGACCCCTGAGACCGCCGAAATAATGAACGCGGCCGTCAACACCGCCATGACTGAGATCAAGAAGCCGTTACCGACCGAACCGAGACCGGTTACTACCTCAAAACCGCGCCCGATTTGCAGGGCGCCGATTCCCAGGGATATCGCGGTGCCAAAAAGCGTGACGATAATGGCAAAAATATCGATTATTGAACCAATCCAACCCTGCGTGCGCGCGCCAAACAGGGGTTCAAATATCGCCGAAATCAACGGCGCCCGGCCGCGACGGTAAGCGCTATAGGCGATCGCGCCGCCAACCAGCGCGTAAAAGGCCCAGGCGATTGGCCCCCAGTGCAGCGCTGTTTGGGCCAGCGCTGCTCGCATCGCATCAGAAGTTCCATTGGCCGCACTGAAACCTGAGGGAAGGTCTAGAAAATACGTCAGTGGTTCATAGGGTCCATAAAACAGCAGGCCGATTCCCATTCCGGCTGAAAACATCATGGCCACCCAAGACATCGTGGCAAATTCGGGCTTCTCGTCATCTGCGCCCAGGCGGATACCGCCGGTGCGGCCGTATCCGACAACGAGCATGAACAGCGCAATTGCCACCGCGAGCATGCCGAACATCCAGCCGAATTTTTCGATGACCCAACTTAGCGATTCATCGCCAACAACAGTGATGGAGTCCGGCGCAATTACCGCCCACAGAATTACTGCTAGGACCGTGAAACCCGCGATCATAAAAACCGCCCAGTTGGTTTCAAACTTCTTTCCGGCCTTTTCCACTCCAATACCGGGAATGAGGGCCGGGTGGACGAGCCCTGGTTGCGTTACCTCCCGAATCATCCGCTTCACGCGCGGGCGGCGCCTAATTGCTTCGGGGACTCGGGATCGATCTTTGTCGTTCATCAACTCTTGATGCTCTCCTGCTCGATTCGAGAATTCGCGGGCTCTTCATGTGAATATTCCCCAGACCCTACTCGGTTTCTGATCAAGAATCGTTAAAAACACAGCTCTGTGAAGCTGGCATAGAGTTACGTATGATCATTTCGCTCCAGCGCATTGAAAATCTCGCCCTCGCGGCCGTTATTGCTATTGCTTACATTTACTTTGGATTCCCCTGGTGGTCCCTTCTAGCCATGTTTTTGGTTTTCGATCTGTCCGCGCTGGGCTATTTGCACAGTCCGCGCAGCGGTGCGCTCTGGTACAACCTAGTGCATAATTACACCGCGCCAGCTTTGTTCGGGACCCTCTATATACTCTTTGCTTTGAACAATAAGCCAGTGTGGATTTTGGGGTTTCTCGCCGGCACGTGGGCCTTTCACATCGCTGTAGATCGCGCTCTGGGGTACGGGCTCAAACTTCCCGACGCGTTCCAAAACACGCATTTGGGCCGGATCGGCACGTCAAAGTAACGCCTTTCACCCCGCCATAAACCGCGCCTACTCCAGCGAAATTGCGCTTATAGGCCCAACGTCCCGCCCGACAAGATCAAAGTCTTCCTAGTCTTTTGAACCATGACTCGCTTCAAGACGCTTTCCGCCCTGATCGCCGGGGTCCTCACCCTCACCGGAACCCTGGCGCTCGCCGGCTGTGCCTCAGACACTGACGCCGCCAAGCCCGCGCCGGACCCGAAACCCACAGTAAATTCGAACGCTCCGGCTGGTTCTGACGCGGTGGAAGACTTCCTAACCGCAAATGGTCTGGCCGGGAAATCCGCAAACCAAATCGTCGATCACCTAGATCAGCTGGGTGGCAGCGCGCGCCCAACGAACTACATGGCCTCAATCCGCGCCGATGAAATTGTGTTCATCACCGACGATGGGGAAATGGAACTTGCCATGCCGGAGGACGAGTTCTACGTCTCCATCGCGCCTTTCCGCGAAAACACCCACCCGTGCACGTTCCATTCGCTCACGACCTGCCAAGGCGAACTCACCGGCGAAGATTTTCAGGTTGAAGTCAAAACCGATGCCGGCGAAGTGATCCTTGACGAACAGCGGACTTCATTTCAAAACGGTTTTATTGGTTTATGGCTTCCGCGCGACATCACGGGAACGATCACAATTACGGACGACGCCGGTCAAGCTGGGCAGGTGGAATTCGCCACCGATAGCGGGGGTGCTACGTGCATTACGACGCTGCAAATTCCCAAAGCGGCCTAGCGTCGCCCCCAGTAGCGTCATAAAGCCATTCGCAACGGCATAGAGTTGGCTGGGTGGTCGAACTAGCAACAGCGGAAATTTTGGCACTTGGCCTTGCTGCGCTGTTGATTGGCATTTCAAAAACCGCACTGCCCGGAGCAGGCACCCTATCGGTTGCGATCTTCGCTACCGTCTTACCGGCGCGCCAATCCACTGCGGCGATTTTATTGCTGCTGCTTGTCGGAGATGTCATAGCCGTTTGGACGTATCGACGCGATGCTGATTTTGCGGCGCTGCGCCGCCTTATTCCCACGGTGCTGGTCGGCATGGTGGTCGGTGCGACATTTCTTTATTTCGCCGACGATACGATCATGCGCCGGGCCATCGGCGCTATCTTGCTGGCCCTCACGCTTTTGACGCTATTACTCATGCAGCGCGGAGTCTTAAGCGATCACACGACCTTGACCAGCCCGAAAGTGCGTGGCGTATACGGCACGCTCGGCGGCTTCACCACCATGGCCGCGAACGCCGGCGGCCCAGTGATGACACTGTATTTCCTGGCTGCCCGCTTCGATGTCGTGCGCCTGGTTGCCACCCAAGCCTGGTTCTTCTTTACCGTGAACGTGCTGAAACTCCCGTTCTCACTCGGTATTGGCCTACTCAATGTCAAAGTTTTGCCAATTTTGGCCGCACTGGCGCCCGTGGTCATCATCGGCGGGCTTATCGGGCGACGCTGGATTGTACGCATGAATCAAACGTGGTTTAACCGCGTCATTGTGGTGCTGACCATCCTTTCGTGTCTCTACCTACTGCGATAGCCACTAAAAGCGCAGACCGCTTGGTCAACCAAAAGAAATTACCTCACAATTCCCGATAATTATTGGACTTCCGTCCCTGGGTTGATGGTCCCCTTTTTCGCTCTTTTTCGAAGCTAGTTTTTAGGTAGCGCGCCTGCAAAAGACGAGACGCGCCATTAAAATCCGTCGAGGAGATTCATGGAATTCTTGGTTTACACCATGTGCGCTGTCGTGGTGTTTCTCATTTTGTTTCAACCAAAACGCGAACGCTTGGCGTTTTGGATTCTTTGTGGGTCTTTCGGTATCGCCGCTGGCATGTTCTTGATCGCGGTAACCAGCTCCCTAGTCCCAACCGTGACGTTATAAGGAGCGCATCGATGACTGAAAAGACTGTGCAAGCAAAGAATCCGCGGTTCGCCTGGTTGTGGACTGAAAAGACCTTCAACTTCATTGTGACAACTGCCGCGCTGTTGATCATGGCCCTTCCCGTGGGACTTGCAACGATCTGGCTCGGCTTTATGCGGGGAGAATCGCCGTGCACACTGTGCGGATATGAACGCTTCGGCATGGTGGTTGTGGCCGTATTGGCGCTCTTCATCATGCGATACGGTCCGCGCCGCAAATACGTATTTACATTGACGTTGGCGGCATTTTTCTTCCTGTATACAACAGTTCGCCACTGGGGCAATCACATTCACAAGGATGCCGGCCAAGGTCTGGCTGAGAGTGTCTTTGGTGCCCACACCTACACATGGGGCGTATTTGTCTACTGGATCGTCGTGCTGGCATGCGGCATTGCGATGCTGTGGATCGGCAAGGATCAGGCCCTGCTGGATCAGTTCGCGGAGCGCAAGCGTGTAGTTAAGCCGCTGAGCACCTACGGACTAGTCTCGGGCTTGGTCGTCCTCGCATTAATCCTGGCGAACTCGGTTCAGTTCTTCTTACTTACCGGTCCCCCGCCCTTCGCGGGCACGGGCTCCCCCGCCCGCTTTACGCCCAATGTGGCTCAGGCCTCGAAGTACTGGTCGGCCAGTTTGTGGGAACGAGTGGGAATTCCACAATTGCATGATTACACACCGCCCATGGTGCATATCCCGGGTGAAAATGAGATTGAGGACGACGCCGCCTCCCTAGGCGCAGCAGCCGGACCGATCACTGACCTGGCTGGAGCTCTCACAGAACTCGGTTCTACTGAACTTGGTTTTGAAGCGACCGGAATCTTTGGCGACGGGAATGCTGCAGGTATTGCCTACGACGCGGCGACCGACCAATTTGGGATTGTCTCCACGCACGGCGGCCTATATTACGTCGAAGATGATTTCTCGACCGTTCGGTCGTCGGCGGTGCTGGATCTAGTGAACGGTCCGGATAAGTCCTACACCACTGATGCCACATTCTTCGGACCCGGCGAACTCATTGGAGGTGCGTGGAATAAAACTATTTACGGCACTACGCAGGTAGGAGCTGAAGATGTCGATGCCGATGTGGAATGGAAGGACTTCCGCGAAACCACCGGTGATCTAATGCCAGTCTTCGGCAGTCGCACGCATCCCGCGCTTGGGACGTCTCGCGCTCGGTCGGCTTATATTTTGAGCTTGGCAATGGATCGCGACACCGGCCTGTATTCGGTGGTGAGCGTGCCATCGCCCAACACGCCCGACATCGTGGTCTCCCAGTTCGCTGCTGACCACGGGCTCAGTAAGGAAGACGTCTTGGGGCTGGGCGCCGGTCTGAACCTGCGCGATGGCACGGAGTTAGCCGATTATTATCCGGTGGGCTCAGACATTGCAGATGGCAAGATGTACGTTCTTTCGCGCACCTACCAGACGCTACTCGTAGTTGATATGGAAACGATCGAAGTCATTGAAGCCTGGGAGTTGCCCGAAATTGGTGACTACCACGGCATCGCGATTGCCGATGATTCCATGTTCGTCCTGTCCCGGGACGGAGGAAAAGACGTTGTTCACGAGCTAGCAATGCCTTAACTGGTTTCCGCTTCCAAAACCAGTTATGTAACGGCGGGGTCAAGATGTTTCCTCTTGGCCCCGCCGTCTTCTATGGTTGGGACTTGGTTCTTTCACCGGCCCCGTCAACGACAAAGAAGTGTTCTCATGGCAATTGAGGTAGCGAATTTAACGAAGCGCTACGGATCTGTAACCGCTGTGAACGACGTGAGTTTCGCCGTCCCAAATGGATCAGCCTTCGCTTTTTTGGGCGTAAATGGGGCGGGCAAGACCACGACAATTAGCTGCTTAACCACCCTGCTGCAGATCGATGAAGGCCAAGCGCGCGTGGCGGGCTTTGATACCCAAACCCAAAGCGCGCAAATTCGCGACCACACCGGCGTAGTTTTTCAAGATTCGCTGCTCGATGAGATGCTTTCGGTACGCGAAAACTTGGCATCTCGCGGCAAACTAAGCGGTCTTGAGCCCTGCCAGGTGGCGGGCCGGATCGACGAACTGGCTGAAATTTTAGAATACGGAAGCTATCTTGATCGCCCTTACGGCAAACTTTCGGGCGGGCAAAAACGGCGCGTAGATATTGCCCGCGCGCTGCTCCATAAACCGGAGATTTTGTTCCTGGATGAGCCCACGACCGGGCTGGATCCCGGCTCACGCTTAGCGGTGTGGCAAGCAGTGCACGATTTGCGTACCGAAACCGGCTTGACCGTATTTTTAACTACGCACTATATGGAAGAAACTGAGCAAGTCGATCAGATTTGCATCATCGATGATGGCCGCTTGGTCGCCGCGGGCTCCCCAGCCGAGTTGCGGGCAGCTCATTCCCAATCGATTTTGACTTTGACTAGCGCTGCCCCGGCCGCACTTAATGAGGGCTTGGCGGCGCAGGGCCTGTCCTATGCAGCAAAAGGCAGCTTATTTACCATCACGGTGCCTTCCGCGCAGGTGGCCCAGCAGATTTTGATCAGCCACGGCGCTGACGTGCGCGATTTTGAATTCCGGCATGGCCGCATGGATGACGTTTTCTTGAACGTCACCGGGCAGGAGGCCGCCGCGTGACATCGACTTTCACCTATGGGAAACGGGCGACATTCGCCCTGATCAGCCGCAATTTGAAACTGTTTTTTCGCGACCGGCTCAACGTCTTCTTTTCACTCCTGGGTGCGCTAATTCTGTTTTTGATCTATGCGCTGTTTCTGGGTGAGATGCAGGTTGAATCGGTTTCGCAGACTCTGCCCGAGGTTGCGCACGAAGACGTGCAGTTCTTCGTCAATTCCTGGATGTTTTCGGGAATTGTGACCATCACGACTTTCACTACCGGCCTGGGAGCCTTCTCCACTTTGGTGGATGATGGCCAATCGGGCCGCTTCAAAGACTTTCTCGTCTCCCCCGCCCGGCCCCACCTTTTAACGCTGGGCTACATCAGCTCCGCGCTGGTGGTTTCCCTGCTGATGTCGTTTGCGGTGCTGGTGCTGTCCGTGCTTTACCTGGGGCTGTCTACGGGGACGTGGCTCAGCCTCGTTTTGCTGCTGCGCCTTGCCGCGATAACAGCGCTGTGCTGCGCCGCTTTTACCGCGTTGGCCGCATTCATGGTTTCTTTCGTGCGCACCGCCGGCGCGAACGCGGGACTAAACACGGTCGTGGGTACCGTCATGGGCTTTATCGCAGCCGCCTATATTCCGGTGGGCGCGTTCCCACCCGCTGTTGCCAACGTCGCTTCGGCGCTGCCATTTGGTCAGGCTGGAATGCTGCTGCGCCGGGAATTCACCGAGCCCGCGTTGGGCGCGGTCACGAGCGGCAACGTGGAAGCGGCCAGCGAACTGCGCGCCATGTTCGGCATTGATCTGACCGTGGGGTCGTGGGAGGTCTCTAGCACCTATACGGTTTTGGCGCTGGCGGCCATGTTCGTGGTTTTCACGGCCCTAGCCGCGCTGCGGATCCGCTCTCGAATTCGCTAGGCGCCAGTTAGGTCCAAAAGTTGATTTTGGACGGCATCGCGCAGCTGGGTATCTTCTGCCAGCTTAGGCATGAGCTCGCTTAGGACGCCCTGAACCGCCTCTTGTGCCGAACCACGCGCTAATTCTTGCCACTGCGCGCCAGCCGGATCGTTAATGGCGGCGCCGTGCCCGCGGAGGTGGGCAATCCAGCCGGCCAGTGCCGCCACTGCGCCGACGGGCATAGTGCCCTCGGAGCGCGCTTTGAGCGTTACCGGCACGATTCGCACTGGAATTTTTTGGGAGCCATCCGCCGCAATCCGGGCTAAAACATCGCGCATCCGCGGGTTCTCAAACCGGCCCAGTAGCGCCTTGCGGTAGTCCAAAACCTCGGTGAGCGGTAAGTCCAAACAGGAGGTGGCGTCGTCCCAAAGCGCCTCCACCCAACCCCGCACCTGGCTGTCGCTAATCGCGTCGAAAACGGTCTCGTGGCCCAGTGCGGTTGCCGCATAGGCCATGAGTGAGTGCGCCCCGTTGAGTAGAAGTAATTTGCGCTGTTCATAGGGGCCAACATCACTAACCACTTGGACACCGGCTGCCTCCCAGTTTGGCCTCCCTGCCGGAAATTGACCGGAAAGTACCCATTCGGAGAACGGCTCGGTCACCACGGGGGCGGCGTCTATAACCTCGCGAGCTTCGGTTACGGCCTGTCGGTCGGCATCCGAAATGTTCGGGGTTATGCGGTCCACCATGGTGGTAGCAAATGCGACATTTTGCGCCAGCCAGGAGCTAAAAGCGGGCGCTAATTTATCAACTTCAATAGCGGCAGCGAGGTCTTGAACTACTTTTTGGGTCGCCTGCCCGTTTTGCGGCAGATTGTCACAGGGCAAAACGGCGATGGGCCCCGCATCATTGCGGTAGCGCGCCAGCAATCCCGCAACAAGCTTGGCGGGAGTAGTGATCACCGGCGCAGCTGGGTTGGTACGCAGGGTGGAGATGTCGGCGCGCACATCCGCATCGGCAACATCAAGATGGCCGTTGGCGGTGCGGCGATACCCCGCTTCGGTGACCGTCAAACTGATGATCGCCACGTGCGGGTCGCGCAGGTAGGTAAGAAATTGTTCGTGATCGGAAGCGGGGTGGACGGCAGACAGGGTGGAGATTGTTTCGAACTGATCACCGTGGATATCGCGGGTAATTAGCGTGTAGAGGCCATCTTGCGGGGCGAGGTCCTGCGCCGCCTGGGGCCGCCGACCCGTGAAGGCAGCTATGCCCCACTCCTCGGCATCGGGCGCGTGCTGGGTGTACCAGGCAAGGTGGGCGCGCACAAAATTTCCGAGCCCAACATGAATGATCCGCACCGGCGCGGGTTTTTGATTTTCGGAACGGTGTAAACGAGGCGTCACGCGATCTCTCCTGCAAATTGCAACAAAAAACCGTTAATGTGCTGCAAAGCCTAGCCTATATTGCACTATCGACTAGTCTGGCAGACATGACGTGGTTCAAAGATGAAGAGCGTTTCTTGACACGCCAACGCATTTTAACTGCTTGTGATCGGCTTATAACCGAGGCGCAGGACCGATTGAAAATTTCAAAGCTGCGGCGAGTATTGCTGTTGCCGCCCGATCTCACCCGGGCGCATTCCGGCGTGGGTTGGATGACCGAGCACCTCTATCGCCGCCTGGACCAGTTAGGCGCGGAAGTGCACGTGATTCCCACCCTGGGCCAGCATGTGCCTCACACGCCAAAAGACAACCAGTGGATGTTTGGCTCGATCCCCGAAGAGCGGATCCACGCCCATGACTGGCGCAATGGCGTAACCCACGTGGGAACCGTGCCGGCGGAGTTTGTGCGGGAGAAGACCGGCGGAGTAGTCGACTGGGAAATGCCAATCGACCTGAACACAATGCTGATAAATGAGGCCTGGGATCTGATCATCAACATTGGGCACGTGGTGCCCCATGAGGTGTTGGGTTTTGCCAATCACAATAAGAACTACTTCATCGGGCTGGGCGGAAAAAGAACGCTGGGTTCTTCACATATGGCCTCGGCCGTGTACGGAATTGAAAATAACCTCGGCAATCTACTCACGCCTGTGCGCGCCTGTTTCAACTATGCCGAAGAGCAGTTTTTATCGCACCTGCCGGACGTGTATTTACAAGTGGTGATGGACTATGACGACGCGGGCCAGCTGCAGCACACCGGCATTTACGTCGGTGATGACCTGGAGACCTATTACGACGCGGCCCGCGCTTCCCGCGAGCAAAATTTCACCACCTTTGATAAGCCGGTCCAAAAAATAGTTGCCGTGATGCAAGCCGATGAGTTTCGCGCGACTTGGGTGGCCAATAAGGCTGTTTATCGCACCCGCATGGCCCTGGCTGATGGCGGCGAACTGCTCGTGATCGCGCCCGGGGTCGAAAGGTTTGGGGAACAACCCGAAGTCGATGCGCTCATTCGCAAGTATGGGTACCTGTCGCAGGCTGAGGTCCTCGATCTGTACGGCCGCGAAGCAGATATGCAAGAAATTCCCCATGGAACCGCGCATCTGGTACACGGTTCGGCCGAGGGGCGCTTCACAATCACTTACGCGCCCGGCCATTTAACCCGCAGCGAAATTGAAGCGGTCGGTTATCAGTATTTGGATTTGGAAAGCGCGCAAGAGCGCTACGACCCAAACGTGCTAGTGGATGGCTGGAACACCATGCCGGATGGTGAAGAAATCTTTTACATCTCAACGCCATCTGCCGGACTGTGGTCGACAAACGAAAAGCTCGACCAGCGCGCCCACCATGAACTGGCTTGATTATTGCGCGAGCTTAATTGGAGAAGTAAATGACCACATCAATTGATTCACAAGAAGATCTCGTTACCCAGGCCCGGGCGGCTGCTGAACGCGCGAAAGAAGCTTTGCTGCCATACGGTCCGCTTGGTGTCGCATTTTCAGGTGGCGTTGATTCGGCCACCCTCCTGGCATTAGCTGCTGATGCGCTGGGGCCCGAACAGGTCGTAGCAATACTTGGTGTTTCGCCCAGCCTGGCCCGCGATGAGCGAGAGCG
The DNA here is from genome assembly GCA_021793895.1 of Actinomycetes bacterium. The sequence continues at coordinate 1,788 of JAJYRW010000018.1, read as the reverse complement.
CGCTCACGTAACTGCCGGCGAAATAGGCATCAAACTAGTAGAAATCGAAACCTTTGAAGGTGACTCCCAGGCCTATCGCGCCAACGGCCCGGACCGGTGTTTTCACTGTCGAGATGAATTATTTACCCGAATTTCTGATGATTTGGTTGAAGAGCTTGGCTTGAGCGCCGTTGCCTATGGTGAAAATGCCAGCGACGCCAAGCGCCCGGACCGCCCCGGCTCCCAGGCCGCGCAAAATCACCATATTTTGCGGCCCATGGCCGATGCCGGAATGACTAAAGCCATGGTGCGAATTACTGCCGATCACTATGGATTATCGGTTGCCGATAAGCCGGCCGCCCCGTGTTTAGCTTCTCGAATTCCGCATTTTGAAGCCGTTACTCCGGAAAAGCTAGCCCAAATTGACGCGGCAGAATCGGGAATGCGCAAACTGGGTTTCAGTGATTGCCGGGTGCGCCATCATGGCGATATTGCCCGGATTGAAGTACCCCGCGATGAAATCGCACGCGCAGCCCAGCTGCATGCTGACATTCACGGAATCTGCCGAGCGGCCGGCTTTCAATTTGCTGCGCTTGATCTATCTGGCATTCAGTCTGGCGCCTTCACCCTGCCGCTGGTGAGTGTCAATGGGTGAATCCGTAACCCCGCCGTCATCTCCGGTCCCCCGCTCACCGGCATCTGCGGCGGCAGCGGAATTTGATTCCACGCGCAATGGATCAGCCGCCGGGGATGTTCCAGTTGCAGATCTTGATTTAGAGCGCGCTGCGCGCCGGGGCTATGGGGAGGCGGTGCTTTGTGAGCCGAAATCGGTGGCGCAGGTTACTGAGATTGCGCGGCAAATTGGCGCCGCAAACGTTCCGACTCTGTTCACTCGGGCGCGGCCGGAACAGGCGCAAGCAGTGTTGGGGGAATTACCAGATGCCCACTATGAGCCCGAAGCGCGTTTTTTGGCGTGGCCCCCGGCACCGCCGAAGCCTGAGGGTGGCACCGTGGCAGTTTTGAGCGCCGGCACATCTGATTTTGCCGTCGCCAAAGAGGCAGAGTTAACCGCCCGCTATTTAGGCCGCCAAACCCAGCTGGTGGTGGATGTGGGCGTGGCCGGAATCCACCGCGTTTTGGCGCACGAAAAAATGCTGCAGTCCGCCCGAGCGATCGTGGTAGCCGCCGGGATGGATGGCGCCTTGCCATCGGTCGTGGCGGGGCTGGTTTCGGCCCCGGTTATCGCGGTACCGACCTCAGTTGGCTACGGAGCCGCCTTTTCCGGTTTAGCACCGTTGCTATCAATGCTCAATGCATGTGCACCCGGGGTAGCCGTCGTCAACATCGACAACGGCTACGGCGCCGGGCACATGGCGGCACAAATCGCGGCCTGCACTGACTGAAATTATAAAACTAGCGATCTAGAAGAAGCACTACCCGTCACAAAATCCGCTTAGTTCTTATAGCAACGCTTGACATGCAAGCGCTTGCATGCGAAGGTCCCTGTACTCAATGAGGAGGTAGGGACAATGCGAAAGTTGAAAGTGCTCACGGTAGCCGCTGTGGGTAGTTTGGCTCTGAGCGCATGCGGTTTTCTAACTGGATCAGATTCTGGTGGGGGCGGCGACGCCAACGGGGATGGTGGCCAATGCGAGGCTGCATCGATTCGAGTAGCCATGATTCGTACCGCCAATGACCCCGGCACCGTTGCCGCGGAAGCGATGGCTGAGCGTGTGGCAGAGAAAACAGATGGTGATCTAGACATTCAGATATTCCCGGATAGTCAGTTGGGTGATATGAATGATGAGA
>JAJYRW010000373.1 GCA_021793895.1 Actinomycetes bacterium | reverse complement strand
ATGCAGTCGAGCCGAACTGGCGACACACGGTGACGCCGAAGACGTCGATTGCCGCGCTCGCGGCACGAGCTTACGGCATCGCGGTCGCGACGCCGTCGGCGGCTCGCGCTCAGGCGATCCTTGCACGCTACGGCGGCGCCGCAATTGAGAGAACTGAAGCGGCGCGTGCGGTACGGCAGGCAGCGCGCGACGCAAAGTACCGCGCAGAGCTTGTCACGGGTCCGACGCTGCGCCTGCCGATGAGGAACTTCAAGATCAGCTTCAATCCCAGCAATGTCGAACGCTTTGGTCGCTACGGCTCGGTATATCATCACCTCATGGTTAGCGCTCCTTGGGGCACGATCGTCGTCTCGCATGGCGACGCGATGATCGCCAGCGACTTCAGCGCGCTCACCGTTGCGGCACCGGCGTCACTCGCGGGCTCGACGTTGCGCGGAACCGGGTTGGTGCTGACGCTGACCCCGGGAACGAAGATCGTTCCGGACCCGAAGAAGCCGGGCTCCTACACCGTGGCACGATGATTTTTTTTGTGAAATGAGTTCTCACTACCGGCATGCCCGGGACCGGGACCGGGAAATCGGCGCCGATCGTTTAGTACTCCTTATTGCACTTCTTGACTTTCTGTTGGCACGCGTTGTTGGCGCCAACAGTGTTGGTCTATTATGATGAAATGCACCCCGTGGATTGGCCGCACCGGCGAATAGTAGTTAAAGCCATATAGCTCGATCAGGTGTTCAATTCCACCCCCGGTGACCCACTATTTCAATCCTGGCTGATCCGGCCTGATCAGCGTTAGCCATTGATAATGGTGGAAATTCAGATGGAGTGAGCGAGTTGGCACAAATGGAATCAATGGACTGAAAGAACAACGTCTAGTCTTCGACAAGTCAACCTGCCGGTAGTCTGGCACCAAATACGTGTTGAGGCCGAGGAGCACATTTCTTCCACCTGCACGTACTGCCGGCGGGGGGGCAGCCTGTGAAGTGCCCCCGGTTTTTCGGACGGCCGTCAGGTTTAGGATACTTGGATTCAACCCAGATTTCCCATTAGCTCCCATTTCTAACGGAAGCCATTACAGCAACCGCATGATTTTGTGGAAGTTCAGGGGTAGATTTGCGGTGAGAAGCGGGCGCACGGTTTGAGTACGGAGGTGACAGGGGGTTCGAGCTGCAGTTTACCGACCAGGAGATCAGCGCCTGGGGCGGCATGGGCCTGATGAAACGCCTGCTGGATCACATCGGTTTTGACACCGCCCTGCGCGCGAGCGGGATGCCGCCACCGGGGAGCAATCGCGGCTATCGTCCCGAACAACTCATCATGCAGTTCATGCTGTCGGTGTGGTGCGGGGCCAATCGCTTCGAGCACGGCGAAGTCACGCGCCACGATCCGGTGTTGCGGCGTTTGTTCGGGTTCGAACGCATGGCCAACTTCAAGGCGGTGATGCGCCTGTTCCGCAAGTTCACGCAGGCCACCAACGAGCGCGTCCTGGGCGCGCTGTATCGCTGGCTGTTCGCGCAACTCGCGGTGGACGGATTGACGCTCGATCTGGACTCCACCGTCATGACCCGATACAGCCAACAGGAGGGCGCGACGCGCGGCTATAACCCGAGCAAACGGGGACGCGCCTCGCATCATCCGCTGATGGCGTTTGTCTCGGACCTGCGCAGGGTGGCCAACTGCTGGCTGCGGCCGGGAAACAGCCACACGGCCAACAATGCCCAGGCCTTTCTCGATAACACCCTGGACAAACTGGGCGGCAAATGCGTGATCTTGCTGCGCGCCGACAGCGGCTTTGGCGATAACGCGTTTCTTCAGGAATTAGAAGCAAAACCGCTGCACTACCTCATCGCCCTGCGCCTCAATCAGCCGCTGCAACGCGCGCTGTTCGATCAGCGCGGCTGGTGGATACTCGAGGACGGCATCGAACTCGTCAGTTTTACCTATCAAGCACCCAGCTGGCCCAAGGCCCGCCGCGTCCTCGGCATCCGTCAACACATCGCCAGACGCGCAACGGCCTGGGGCAAAACGCTGTCGCTGTTCGCGGATGATCCACATCTCGGGCAGTACCGTTTCGCCGCCCTCGTCACCGATCTGACCCTGCCTGCGCCAGAGATCTGGCGCCGCTACCGCGGACGCGCCGACGGTGAGAACCGCAGCAAGGAATTGAAATATGATTTCGCGGCCGACAGCTTTTGTCTGAACGACTTCTGGGCAACCGCGGCGTGCTTGAACGTGGCTAGGCTGGCTTACAACCGGATGAGCCTGTTTCGCCAGGCGGTGCTCAAAGCCGGCGTCATCCCGAGCGGCACAAAAGACGTGCAGCACACCTTGAAGACCCTGCGTTACAAACTGTTCGCCAAGGCGGGCCACCTCACAACCCAGGGACGCAAGGATATCCTGAAACTCTGTGTCGCCATGCGCCAGCGACCATGGCTGGAAGGAGTGTGGGACCGATCAAAAACCTTCTCGCTGCCGGTCCGGTTCACGCCGGTTTTTACACCGGGGTGA
>JAJYRW010000372.1 GCA_021793895.1 Actinomycetes bacterium | reverse complement strand
AAAAGCGTACCCGGATGTTGATGACGTGCTGTTTATCAAGATCGCTACGGGTATCGGCGCCGGAGTAATTATGGACGGCGAGTTGCGCCGTGGTCATCGCGGTGCGGCTGGGGATTTGGGTCATATTGCGGTCCTGGGAAGCGAAGGTCGCATGTGCCGGTGTGGCAACTATGGCTGTTTGGAGGCGCTGGCTTCCGGTATGGCACTGGTCGAGCAGCTCGCAGAGGCCGGCATGGACGTCTCGGAAGTCCGCGACGTGGTCGAAGCGGTTCGTGGTGGTGATCTGACTGCCAGCTCAGCGGTTCGGGATGCCGGCCGCCAAATCGGTGAGGTACTGGCCACCTGCGTGAGCCTTTTCAACCCCTCGCTCATTGTGATTGGCGGCATCATGGCGGAAGCCGGCAACCACTTATTGGCCGGCATTCGCGAAGTGGTTTATCGCCGCTCCCTGCCGCTGGCTACTCAGCAGCTACGAATTGCTACCACCGAGGTGGGATCCCGGGCGGGAATCTATGGCGCCAGTGCCATGGCCGCAGAAGAGGTGCTGTCAGCTTCGGCGGTCGAGGCGGCAGTAAACCGCGCCGCGGCTAGTTAGACTGGCTGAGGACTGAAGCGTGATGGCGCGCGGAAAGGAAAGTCGATGGCGACGCAACGCAATGCGCTAGTGGTGCGCGGGGGCTGGGAAGGCCACGAACCAGTGGCAACAAGCGAGCTTTTTATCCCGTTTTTGAAAGAAAGTGGCTTTAACGTCACTATTGAAAATAATCTCGAGGTTTATGCTGACCCCCAGGTCATGGCACAGACTGACCTAATTATTCAGTGCTGGACGATGGGCGAGATTCTTAGTGAAGAACTTGCCGGATTGCGCCGGGCAATCGAGAGCGGCACCGGCTTTGCCGGTTGGCACGGCGGTGTGGTGGATTCTTTTCGCATTTCCAGCGACTACCTACAGTTGATGGGCGCCCAGTTCGCGGCCCATCCCAACGATTTGGTGCGCCATACCGTGCAAATCTTGCCCGAACAAGCCGAACATGAAATTGTCTCGGGCCTGCCGGAGCAATTCTCCTTGACGACTGAGCAGTACTGGATGCTCACTGACCCGTTAAATACGGTTCTTGCAACCACGACAATCCCGGCGGGTGAAAGCACTCCGTGGGACCAGGATGTCGTTTCGCCCGTGGCCTGGACGCGCCGCTGGGGAGCGGGGAAGATTTTTGTCTCCACAATTGGTCACCGCGTAGCTGATTTGCAGGTGCCAGAGGTGGAAAAACTTACGCGCCGGGGCCTGCTGTGGGCGGCGCGCGGTAGACCAGCATAGTTCCCAACTCGGGGATTTCCGGGATGTCCCAGTCGCGCGAAGGTACCCGTTCAAAGTTCATGCGCTGATAAAGGCGCGCGGCTTTATCGTTCCCAGTCACTAGCGAAAGAACCGCCCGCAGCCCCCGCCTTCGCGCCAGGTACACCGACTCCCACATCAGGAACTCTCCCAGTCCCCGACCGCGAAAAGCGTGGTCGACACCCAGCATGCGTAACTCGAGTTCCCCGGGCAGACAAATATCGGCTAGCGCGCTCCCCGCCTCGGCCACCGTGATGGTGCCCGCCACCGTTCCCGCCTGCGGGCCGGTCGCGGCAACGGCCACTAGGACGTCAACGCCGGGAGCGGCTGCTCGCGTCGCGGCATCGGCAAGCATGTCCGCATAGGCGTTGTCTGGCTCGACCATTCCATCCAGCAGGTAAGCATCGCGGGCGATACGGCCGGCGGCCTCAAGTTCTTCTGCCCGGGCCACCCGCACGAGGAATTCCCGGTCGTTCTGGGCGATGATTTTTTGGTCACTCGGTGCGCGGGAATTTTGCTCGCTTCCCACGGAGCCTTGCTGTTCACTTGGCGCGGCGGCATTCTGCTCGTTCATGCGATTCCTTCTGGTCCTTCGGAAAGGAGTGCTTTAAATTGTGCCTCTTCGAGCACCGGAACACCCAATTCGAGTGCCCGGTCATGTTTCGACCCGGCATTTTCGCCCACGACAACGTAGTCGGTCTTTTTAGAAACTGAGCCCGTGGCTCGGCCCCCGCGCTCCAAAATTGCTTCTTTTGCGCCATCGCGGGAGAAGTCCTCGAGCGACCCGGTCACCACAATCGTGAGTCCCTCCAGGGTTTTCGCAATAGATTCATCGCGTTCATCGGCGGTGCGAACCCCGGCCGCCGCCCACTTATCAATAATCGTGCGATGCCACCGGTCTTCTGCCGGAGCGCCGGGCTCGTCAAACCACTCCCGGACCGAGGCCGCGATGGTCGGACCAACGCCCTCGGTATCGGCGATTTCGTCAACCGAGGCGGCGTCAATTGCCGCAATTGACCCGAACTTCTGCGCAAGCGCGCGCCCCGCCGTGGGCCCGACGTGGCGAATCGACAGGGCCACCAAAACGCGCCACAGCGGCTGTGTTTTGGCAGATTCCAAATTCCGCAAAAGGGCCTGCCCGGTACGGTTTACCTCCCCGGCTTGCCGCGTGACG
>JAJYRW010000371.1 GCA_021793895.1 Actinomycetes bacterium | reverse complement strand
GCCTCCAGCGCGTCTGACTCCCGCGGTACCCCCAGCGCGCCCGATTCAGCCGCTGCGCCGCCATCGACCATTACCTGGCGACCCGACATTTTGGGAGCGGGTTATTTCGCTGCTGAAATGACGCTCGCTGAGGATGAAGAAGGCCCAAACTGTGCCACTCTCGTGCGTTACCGGCCGCGGCGCTGGCGGTGGCTGGAACGTAAAACTGTCGTGCTTTACATGCACGGCTGGAACGACTACTTCTTCCAGCGTGAACTTGCTGAGTTTTGGCACGAGCAGGGCGCGGCCTTCTACGCGATCGACCTGCGAAAATACGGCCGCAGCCTGCGCGAGCACCAAACCCCCGGCTTCATTACCGACCTGGCCGACTACGACGAAGAAATTAAACTCGCCCTCGCTGCGATTCGCCAGCGCCACGGGGAAGATGCCCGCATCGTGGGAATGGGCCATTCCACCGGCGGACTCGTTTTGTCATTATGGACGGCACACCACCCCAAAAATTTCAGCGCACTTATTCTGAACTCACCGTGGCTGGAACTGCAGGGCTCGGCTTTTTTGCGCACGCTCGCCACTCCCATGATCAGTCAGCTGGCGAAACTAAACCCCAAGGCGGAGCTGCCCAATATTGATCCGGGATTCAGCGCTCGTACGATGCTCGCCGAATTTGGTGGGGAGTGGGAATATAACCGGCAATGGCGGCCCACCCCCATGTTTGAAGTGCGCGCGGGTTGGCTCAAAGCAATTATGGCCGGCCACGCCGCAGTTGCTAACGGTCTCGACATCGATGTCCCCATTTTGGCAATGTCTTCCGCCAAGAGCCATATTCGGCCGCGCTGGTCCGAAGAAATGCGCTCCGCCGACATTGTTTTAGACGCAAATTTGATCGCCGAGCGCGCCCTCGCCTTGGGTCCGCGGGTAACAGTAATTCGGGTTGCGGGCGGGCTCCATGACCTGGTGATGTCACGGCCCAAAGTCCGGGCGTGGGTCTATGACGAGATCGCGCGGTGGTCGCGGGCATATGTGTGGTGAACGACTACTAGGGTAGCCAGCAGCACCGTCTTTCCCAGGCCGACTATTTGAATCGTCGCCTCTTCAAGTAAAGGACCGCATCCACATGTCTGCGAGCGCTCAGCGGGAGACTTCTTCGTTCAATATTGTTGTCGTCGGAACCGGCTACGTCGGCCTGGCTAATGCCGTTATTCTCGCCCAACACCATCAGGTGACGGCAGTAGATATTGACCCGGTTCGCGTCCAGCAAGTAAATGATCGCGTCTCACCCATTATTGACGCTGACGTGAGCCACTACTTCGAAAACGTCTCACTGAATCTCACCGCGACGGTCGAAGCAGCCCAAGCCTACGCCGAGGCGGATTTTGTAATTGTGTGCACGCCCACCAATTATGATCCAGACACGAACTATTTCGATACCTCCACAGTTGAGTCAGTTATTGCCGAAGCTTTTGCGGCGAACCCGGCCGTAAATGTTGTGATCAAATCAACTGTTCCGGTGGGGTTCACGGAAGAAATTCGTGCGGAATACCCCGGGCGCACGGTAATTTTTTCCCCGGAATTTTTGCGCGAGGGCAAGGCGCTGCATGACAATCTGCATCCGTCCCGGATTATTGTGGGCGACTCCGGCGCTGCTGGTCGGGCGTTTGCCCAAATCTTGGCCGATGCCAGCCTCGATGCGGATGTGCCGGTGCTGTTTACCGACGCGACCGAGGCCGAAGCGATCAAATTATTTTCCAATACCTACTTGGCGCTGCGGGTCGCGTACTTTAATGAACTAGATACTTACGCCTCGGTGCGGAATCTGAATTCCAGTCAGATCATTCGCGGCGTAAGTCTTGATCCGCGCATTGGGGATCACTACAACAATCCGTCTTTCGGTTACGGCGGGTACTGCCTTCCCAAAGACACGAAGCAACTTTTAGCCAATTATTCGGATGTTCCACAAAATCTCATCTCGGCGATAGTCGATGCGAACCGCACTCGAAAAGATCACATTGCCGAAGAGGTAATCCAGCGCGACCCCGAAGTCGTCGGAATTTACCGGCTAATCATGAAGGAAGGCTCCGATAACTTCCGTGAATCAGCCGTCCAGGGCGTCATGAAGCGGGTCAAAGCTAAGGGAATCACCGTTATTGTTTATGAACCGGAGCTAAAAGACCCCGAGTTTTACCATTCAGAGGTCGTCACCGACCTCGACGAATTCAAACGCCGCGCTGATTTGATTATCGCAAACCGCCGCACCGATGAACTTTCCGATGTGGCTGACAAACTTTATTCGCGCGATTTGTTCACGCGGGACTAACGAAGTTCGCAGCTGGCTCCGCTCCGGCGCTGAGCGGTCAGCCGCGCCTCGATACCCGGCCCGGCTCCGCTCCGGGACTGAGGGTTGGCAGCGAATTATGAAGCGCACTGGGTTTAGTTCCGCTTCTTATGCTGGGGCAAGTGCCCGAGCTTGGGTTTCATAATAGGCCGCTTCGGCCTCTGCTGGAGTCCGATAAT
>JAJYRW010000370.1 GCA_021793895.1 Actinomycetes bacterium | reverse complement strand
CAATCCTCTCAAAAAACACCGGAACTAAACCCAGTGCGCTTCACCGCAACCCGCCGCGAAAGCACCTCCACCCGCTCAATAACATCCAAAACCCCCGCCGGAGAAACATCATCCACAACCTCCCCCACCCCCGCTAACAGCGCTTCCAGCCCATCCAACCGCGCCAAAATATTGGCCTCCCCCACCCGCGAAACCGCCTCCACCCCCGAAACCCGCCCCTCACCACCCGCGGCAGCAACACCGCTGCCAGCAGACGCATCACCAAAACCGTCACCGGATTCAAAATCCCGCCCGTCACCGGATTCATCGACGCTCACTGTGCCTTCACCTCCCCAAACGGTTTTGACCTTGCCTCATTTGCTTAACCAAAGCCTATCGAACACCTGTTCGAATAGCAATAGTCAAATCAACGATTTTCCGCGCAAACCCGCGCCAAACCCCCACCTCAACTGATCCACAACCACCCACCCACCAGACCAATCCACAATGCGGATCAAACGTGAGACGACTTCACAAAAGTCAGAGGCAAATCACCTTCGAAGAATCCGAAAGCAAGCTGCAAGGCCGCGCGAACACCAGAGCATCAAGCTGGGGAGAGCCGTCGCGACCTCACCGCGCCGAATCGCGGGATCTCAGCGCACCGAATCGCGGGATCTAACCGCGCCGAACCGCCTACGCTTCATAGCACCGAGGCGTGACTCCACGCAGGCTCTTAGCGAAAAGACGCGTCGAGTGAAGTAAAGCAATAGGGCAAGCGGGGTGAAGCAAAAGAAGATGAGCCGGAAGACTCATTCACCAGGAACAAGGAGCTTACGCAACTGCGCCTTCGTAATCCGATCGGTAGTTTCGTCGAATTGATGCTCGAACCCGTTTTCCATGTAGGCATCAATTGCACGCGCGTCATCGCGCGGCGTGAGCACCCAAACCTCAGTAACACCCTCGGGCAGCAGCGGTGCCGCTCCCAGGAGAAGCGCGGTACTTATCCCCTGGCCCTGCAAGTCTGGGGCAACGCACAGGCGTCCAATATCGGCGCGAGCACCATCGACTCGAATACGAACGGAAGCCACTAGACGCGAACCAATCCAGGCGCCAACAGGAACGATGTTTTCATCTTGAAGCTCAGCGCGCAGATCCTCATAGGATTGTGAAAGCGCCGGTATGCCCAGATCACCGGTAGCGATTGCCTCGCCCACAAAAGTGGCGCGCTGCAGGGTCAGCAATTCCCCTGTGCTGCTCAAGGGAACTAAGTCAATCTTCAGGTCCGCGATGCTCATGCCTCTATGGTGTCAGGTTTTAGCGCTCGAGAGCCACACCAGGGCCGGCCTGGTCGCAAATTCAAGCCAGCTCAAGCTGAGCGCGCACAAAATCAGAGCCACCGGCGCTCCCGAAAGTCACCGCCGCTCCCGAAAGACACCGGCGCTCCCAGAAGACACCGCCATTACCGAAAGACAATGGTGCGGTGGCCGTCCAAAAGCACGCGATGCTCGGCATGCCACTGCACAGCTCGCGCCAGGGCTCGGCGCTCAACGTCCTCCCCCAGGGAGACCATTTCTTCTACCGCGTGCGCGTGATCGACACGCTCAACGTCCTGTTCGATGATCGGCCCCTCATCCAGATCAGCCGTGACGTAGTGCGCAGTGGCTCCGATGAGTTTCACGCCGCGATCATAAGCCTGGTGATAGGGACGAGCGCCCTTAAAACTGGGAAGGAATGAGTGGTGAATATTGATGATCCGCCCCGCGAAATCGGAACACAGTGAGTCCGACAAAATCTGCATGTACCGGGCCAAAACCACCAACTCGGTGTCGAGTTCGGCGATTAAGCGGCGCAACTCTCCTTCGGCCTCGCCCTTCGTGTCGCGGGTAACCGGCACATAATGGAATGGAACCTCATAAAACTCCGCAAGGTGTTCCAGATCGCGGTGATTACCCACCACGGCCACCACGTCGATAGGCAACCGCTGCGAGTGCTGGCGAAATAAGAGGTCGTTGAGGCAGTGCGCCGCCTTTGAAACCATCACAATTGTGCGAACTGGGCGCTTGACCACATCTAAGTGCCAGTCCATTTGAAAGTCGCGCGCTACCGCGGCCAGCGACTCCATTAACTTCTCGCGCGCGATCTGGGCCTCGAACTGCACTCGCATGAAGAACCGCTTTTTTACCGGGTCGTCAAACTGCTGCGACTCGGTAATGTTCCCGTCCAGGTCAGCGATAGCCCCCGCAACCGCGGCAACGATGCCGGGGCGGTCGGGGCAGGCCAAAGTTACGACCCAGTGCGTAATTGTGCTGTCGGCAGATAAGTCAGTTGTCACACTCACGCGCTCCAGGTTAGTTGTTGAGGCGGCGGGGAACCAAAAGCCGGCGGCTCGCGTAGCAGAAACCAAAAGCCCGCGGCTCAAGTAGCAGAAACCAAAAGCCCGCGGCTCAAGTAGCAGAAACCAAAACTTGGCCGCGCATGGCGAAGACCGGGACCGCACCGAGCACTCACCCCTCGACGCCCCAAAAACAATCAGGTACGATCATAA
>JAJYRW010000369.1 GCA_021793895.1 Actinomycetes bacterium | reverse complement strand
TATTCCTCAACTCAATCCAAACTGACCCACTACCAAGGGTTGCATTTATTAGCGTCAGATGCTAGCCCTCGGCAGGGTAAAGAAAGAGGCTTGGGCCATGACGAGTGTTACGGTTCCTGGTGCAAACGGCATAAGCACTGCGCTAAATTTCAGCACTGGTGATAATAGCGCTTTTCAAACCAAGCTGCTCAACAGCCTCCTGTCGACATTCAGTAATCCTAGCCTCTATGTCAGCCTGAATCCAAGTTCTACAGCGCCGAATCCAGCGCAACCGAGCCTGCTCGCGATTGAAAACACGCCCGCTGCCGCCATCGTGCTTGGTTCCGGCTTCGACGGTCTCATCAATACTGCCTCAGGCCCCAGCACCATCCAAGGCAATAGTGGCCAAAACCAGAGCGTGGTCGCGGGTTCCGGAGGCACGACATTCTGGGCAGGCGTTGGGGAGTCTGGCACACTGGCCGCGGCGGGCGGCAACAACACCTTCATGGGCCCCTCGGCCGGCGGCGGTAACTGGACCCTTCTGTTGGATGGGGCTGGCCACAATACCGTCGTTGCGGGCACTGGCGATCATCTTATCCAGGATAGCAGCGGCGAAAATAATCTCGTCTATCTTGGCAGTGGCGCTGATACACTTGGTGCTTTCGGTGCCGACACCATCGTAGGTGGCACTGGCCAGGGCACGGTGTTCCAGAACGGCACCGGCGCGGTTCTCTACGGCGAAAACGGCACACTCGAAGTCGTCAACAATGGCGGCGCCAACACGGTGATGGCCGGCGTCGGCCCGGAGACGGTTTTCGCCAATGCGGGCGGCGGCACCTATGTTGGTGACGCACAGTCATCCGGCACGATGATTTTTGTGAATCAGCCGGGCAGTGTCGCCGGTGCCGCCTCGACCTTCACCGCCGGGCTTGGTAACACCACGGCCTTCGCCCTCAGCGGCAGCGGCCTCTACAATGCCGGCCACGGCGCTTTCACCCTGCTCGTCGAGAACGGCACCGATACCATTGCCGGAACCTCGGGAATGAACTCGGTAACGGTGTTTGCCGAGAGTGGCGGCGACGTCGTTTTCAATGGCGATGCAAATGGCAATATTCTTGTGGCCGGTTCCGGCAACACGACGCTGAACGCCAGCGGGAGCGCTGGCGCGAACGTGCTCTTCAACGAAGCCGGTGCCGGAAACGCCGCGACGCTAATGGGTGGCTCGTACTATAATTACTTCATCGCCAGTGCCGCCAATGCCACCATGGTGGGTGGTAGCGGCCACAATATCTTCCAGTTTATCAATGGCGCGGATGGCGGCAACGATTTGATTCAGGGTTGGAACAGCAAGGACAGCTTGGACTTCTACGGCTACGGCACAACCCAACCGACGCAAACCACTGCCAGCGGTTCGACCGTGATCAGTCTCTCGGACGGCACCAAAATCACTATCGCTGGCGTGACCAGCGTGCCGACCAGCCAGATTCATCTCGCCTAAATATCGGCTTCCGTAATGGACTGTGGGGGCAAGTTTCTCCGAAAGACCGCTTGTCGTCGAGTTGGTTAAGGTTAAGAGCGGCATGGGGAGAACTCCGCTCGAGTGCTCGCGTGACTTGCACAGCGGCGCACTCCCCTCGTCCGATAGGCGAAGACCTCGCGTGTCGGGCCATAAAAGCCGCGGGTAAAGCGGTAGCGGCGCCTGTGCCCGCGATGGTTGTGCCGCGCTCTCAGCTTGCAGGCAGATGAGGCCAAATTCCAGCCTCGCCAAGGCTATCGCGGGGTTATCCGTGCATTCTCGTCCAGCGTTGGCGGGAGCGGGGCTTTCACTGTCACCGCTGTATCAGCGGGCGCAAACGGTGCCGTCGGCGTGGATGGCGGCATGCAGAATTGGAGGCATGGCAAGTTACCGGGCGGTATTATTCACAATAGCTGAGAATTTGCAGATGCCGCGCGGCAACCTAAAAATAGAAATCAAGCGCCAGAAAAATTTAAAAAGGAGACGTCCGTGAGCGAAAAAGAACCTGCCAAGAAGCCGCTTGCAACAGATGGCGAGGTTGTCCATGACCGTCGCAGGCCGGGGCGCGTTAATTTTCGCAATCCGTGGCTTATCGCTCTTCTTCGTGGAAATTTTCGGTATAATGCTTCATCGTCGGTGGAAAGTGATGACGCGCCAACTTCTGCCGAATGGGCGCCGCCGAATACCGATCGTAACCACGACCATGCCGATGACCTCGGGCCCGCACACGGCATTATCGTCAGCCTGGGTCTTGGTGCTGGTTTTTGGGTTATCATTGGCCTCTTGGGATGGCTATGCGTTCGCATGTTTCACTTGCTCTGAAGGGCGGGCTGATTCTCCGAGATTTCGACCGCGATTGAGCTGCGGAGTTCAGCATCAAGGATGCTCACCGCAATCGCCAAGGCGGGAGGATCATTTTTATTTCAATATTTTATTATTGGACCATGAAGAAAGGCTGCAGAGCGGGATACTGCTTATTTTCCTGGGGGGAGCCGTAGCGTAGCGCCGTCTTACCGCGCTGCGCTACGACTAC
>JAJYRW010000368.1 GCA_021793895.1 Actinomycetes bacterium | reverse complement strand
CGGCGATTTTCAACGAAGGCGCACCGGCGACGTCGCTGTTTTTCGTCGCCCACGGCAAGGTGAAATTGCTGCGCCCCGGCACACAGCGTGCCGGGGCGCTCCCGCTTAAAAAAACGAGGGAGCTATCATGTCATCCATATTAAACCTCGCCAAATTGCGCACGCTCGTCTCCTCGCCGGTGCATAACCGTGCGCTGGTGATGGGCGTTAGCGGCGTCTTCGCCCTTGCCGGCGTGCTCGGTTGGTTTTTCGAAGCACCCGGCACCATCGTCGATATCCTTTGGTTAATCGCCGCCGTGGTGGCCGGCTCCAACATTGCCGTGCGCGCCTTCAATGCGCTGCGCAATCGCAGCATGAGCATCGAACTGTTGGTCACCATCGCCGCCATCGGTGCGATTCTTATTGGCGAGTACTGGGAGGCGGCGGCGGTCACGCTGCTGTTTGCCATCGGCGGCTATCTGGAGGCGCGCACCCTGGCGCGCACCCGCGCCGCACTGGGCGACTTATTAGCGCTGGCGCCAACCGAAGTCACCGTACTGCGCGATGGCGAGGAAATGACTGTGGACCCGATGGACGTCGCGGCCGGAGAGACCGTAGTGGTCCGGCCCGGTGGGCGCATCGCGGTCGATGGCACAGTACTGAGCGGACGCGCCTCGGTCGACCAAAGCGCCATCAACGGTGAGCCAATGCCGGCCAGTAAAGAAGAGGGCGATCAGGTATTCGCTGGCACCACTAGCCACGACGGTTACATGACCATCCGCGCCGAGAAGGTGGGCGCGGACACCACTCTGGCGCACATCATTCATCGTGTCGAAGAAGCGCAAGAAGCCAAGGCGCCGACGCAGCGTTTCATCGAACGCTTCGCCAGTTGGTACACGCCGGCGATCGTCATCATGGCGGCAATAACCTACTTGCTCACCCAGAACGCGGTGCTGGCGTTGACCCTGCTGGTTATCGCCTGTCCCGGTGCTCTGGTGATCTCCACGCCCATCTCGATCATTGCCGGTATTGGCCGCGGTGCGCGCGAAGGGGTACTGATCAAAGGCGGCGAGCACCTGGAGATGGCCGGCCGCATTCGCGTGGTCGCGTTCGACAAGACCGGAACCCTGACCGTGGGTCGACCGGAAGTGGTCTCCACCTTGCCCCTGGCCGGTGTGCAGGCGATTCCCGGCGTTGCCGCCGAGGACGACGAAAAAGCATTGTTGGGCTGGGCAGCCGTGGCTGAAGCCGGCTCCGAGCATCCGTTGGCCAAGGCTGTTTTTCGCGCGCTGGGACAAGCCGACGATCTGCCGCGCGCCGAGACGTTCGAGACCTTCGCCGGCGGTGGTATTCGCGCGGAATGGAACGGACACGAGATCCATGTCGGCCAGCCGGACTGGATCGCCAAGCTGGCCAAGGCGTGGCCGAATGAAGCCGCCGCTGCCACAGAGCAGCTGCGTGAGCGCGGTGAAACCGTCGCGGCGGTCGCGGTAGACGGTCAGCCGGTGGGATTTCTGGGCTTTGCCGATACCATTCGCCCCGAAGCGAAAGCCGCTATCCAGCAGTTGCGCGACAACGGCGTGCGCCACATCGTTATGCTGACCGGGGACCATCACGCCAGTGGGGTGCGCGTTGGCGACCAACTGGGCATTACTGACGTTCGTGCCAGCCTGCTCCCCGAGCAGAAGCTGGAGGCGATCGAAGCCCTGCGTGCTGAGTATGGGCCGGTGGCCATGACCGGCGACGGCATCAACGACGCGCCTGCGCTTGCCGCGGCCGATATCGGCATCGCCATGGGCGCCACGGGCACCGCCGTCGCCGTCGAGAGCGCCGATATCGCGCTGATGACCGACAAACTGCAATTGGTCCCCAGAGCGCTGGAGTTGTCCCGGGCCACGCTCGTCAATATTCGCCAGAACGTGGTGATTGCACTGCTCACTGTGGCCGGATTGCTGGCCGGAGTCATGGCCGACACCGTGCACATGGCCGGCGGTATGTTCGTGCATCAGGTATCGGTGCTAATAGTGGTTGTGAACGGCATGCGCTTGATGCGCAATCGCCCAAAGCAGCCCAAGTGAGTGCCGGAAAGAGCGCCGCGGTAACCGAGCGGCGCGTGTAGTCTAAGAGCTAACTAAACTCGTAAGCTGGCCTCTGCCCATCGGCGGAGCCAGCTTTTTTTTGGGAGCGAACTCCTTGCGGCCCGGCCGCTGCAAATTAGCGAATTCCTTTTATGACCCCCTTGCAGTCAGAAGATTGCCGTTAATAGATGTGGCTGGTTTGTGCGGTTCCACAGTATCGAGCCACTGGTTCTGCCGTGAGCCCTGCCCCTGTCGTCCTAGGACTAAGGAAATGGGGCAGAGTCGAGCTTGGAACTAGGCTGCCATTCTTCGACACTCTTCAGCACAGCGCTTGCACGCCTGCGCGCACTCTTGGCAATGGTTAGCCTGGTGCTTGGCGCATTCCTCGCCGCACGCTTCGCAGATATCGGCGCACAGTTTACAGATCTGCTGCGCAAACTGGCTGCCCCGTGCCATAGAAGCCGCAGCCACTCGGC
>JAJYRW010000367.1 GCA_021793895.1 Actinomycetes bacterium | reverse complement strand
GGAGGTCCTCTCCCGGGTTAGTCGACTCGCCCGACACCTCGACATTGCGCGCCGCAAAGCCTTCACCGCCTCGGGCCTGGAGTCCTGGGAATTCGACGTCCTAGCGGCCCTGCGGCGCCAAGGATCCCCCTACCAGCTCTCTCCCGGGAAGCTTCTTAAAGAAACACTCGTAACCTCCGGAACGATGACCAACCGGATTGATCGCCTCGTCAAAAAGGGCTTAGTTGAGCGTCGACCGTTGCCGGGGGACCGCCGCGGCGTTCTAGTTCGATTAAGGACGGCGGGCCAACAGCGGGTGGACGCGGCACTTTCCGATTTACTTGCGCGGGAAGAAGAAATCCTGGCGGCGCTCACCGACCATTCCCAGGAAGAGTTGGCTGAACTGCTGCGCCAGGTGCTGGTGCCCTTCGATGCCGAGCCGGAAAACTAGCAAGCCGGAAAACAAACGTGCCCGGAAAACGAGCGTCCCGGCGCGTCTTTCCTAACTGCGAGCCGGCGACGTGGCTATAGTTCTTCCGTGAATATTTCTCCTTCGAAAACCGTCCATAATTCCGCTCGCACCAAGAAATGGTTAATCGGCGCCATCGCGCTCACCTTTGGATTAGCCGCCTGTGGTGATTCCAGCGATGCACCGCCAGCTGAAACCGATGCCCCGACAACTGAAACCAATGACGCAACCAATGACGCGCAAGGTCAAGACGATGTGTGTGAGGTTTCGGCTGAGCATGAAGCGCAGTTTGAGGCCGCAGAAGAGCCCTCCGACGTGGAGTTAGATGAGCTTCGCAACGAGGTGTTTTCCGACATGGAATGCCTCGATGACGAGGTGGAGACGGTGGAGTTAGCCGACCTTTCGACCCTTGTTTACATGCCAGATGGCGGCTTCACCTGGTACCCAGAGACCGAAGAACTCGCCAACCGCGGTTTTGCCGTATCGGTCGGCGGGGGCCAGCTGGTGGAAGATGTGCGGGACCTTTCCCCAAATGAAGTGGAAGAAATCCTGATTGATTATGTCGAGAAATATCAAGACTCCGAAGATTGGGAACCAGGTAAGTCGGCGATCGGTGGCTGGCAAAATCCGGACACGGGTGACGTTGCTCTAAATATTTCAATCGTTGAGGATGACATCACGGTCGCGCGCGAAATCGGCGTCGAGCATGATCAACTGGCGATTTTTGATTTGCAACTTGAAACCAGCGTCTGGACTGACGGCGTTACGCCCTAGCGCTTTAGAATCTGCGGGCGGCGCTCAATCCCCGCCAGCCCATTCCACGCCAAATTCACCAGGTGTGCGGCAACTTCGCGCTTATCGGGGGAGCGCGCATCGAGCCACCACTGCCCGGTCAAAGCCACCATGCCGACGAGCATTTGCGCGTACATTGGCGCAGTTTTGGGGTCCAATCCCCGACGTTTGAACTGCTCAGCCAGTATGTGTTCAACCTGAGTGGCGACGTCCCCAATTAGGCTCGAAAAAGTGCCCGTGGCCTGGGCGACGGGCGAATCGCGTACCAGAATGCGAAAGCCGTCGGTGGACGATTCGATGTAGTCCAAAAGGGCCAGGGCGGTGGCTTCGACGAGTTTGCGCGGGTGGGCGGGGGAGCGCAGCGCCCCGGAAAGAGCGCTGAGCAGCGTTTCAATTTCGCGGTCGACGACCACCGCGTAGATTCCTTCTTTGCCGCCAAAGTGCTCGTACACGACCGGCTTGGATACCTTCGCCCGCGCGGCGATCTCCTCGACGGAAGTGCCGTCAAACCCTTTTTCGGCAAATAGCGTGCGCGAAACTGTCAATAGTTGCTCGCGGCGCTCCTTGCCGGTCATCCGCGCTTTACTGGCGCTGCGATTATCTTGTGCCACGGTCTCCATCATGCCTGGCCTCGCGATTAAGCGGAAATATTCGGCGCCGTGGGTGGTTGTTTAGAGCAGGCCGCGGGGGTTTTCGGGGCAGTAATGGGGGTCGTTTAGAAAAGGATGCCCCGGGCTGGCACAATAGAAAACCGGTGTGCGCCGATCGGAAAAGATCGTGCTTAATCCGCCCTAGTGTAACGGCAGCACGCAGGCCTTTGGAGCCTTGCGGTCCAGGTTCGAATCCTGGGGGCGGAGCCATACCGCGCACATCACCCGCCGTCGCTCGCCATCCACTGAGTTAAGGACCAAAGTGTCTTACTCCCACCCTGCAAGAGCTGCTCGCGCGTTAGAGTGGAACTCCCCGGCCTTGTTATCCCGATTCCCTGTTAGGGATCGGGCTGTAGATGGGAGTCAGCGCACATGAGTAATCGGGCAGCAGCAGTCATTGTTCTGGCAGCGGGCGAAGGCACGCGGATGCGCTCGGCAGTACCCAAGGTGCTGCACAAAATTGCGGGCAAGAGTTTGCTCGAGCACGCACTCGTTGCCGCATCGGAGTTGCAACCCGAGCGCCTGGCGGTGGTGGTGCGCCATCAGCGCGACGCGGTAGCTCAACATGTTGAAGATCTCGGTTACGACGCCCTGATCGCCGACCAAGACGAAATCCCCGGCACCGGGCGGGCCGTGCAGTGCGCGATT
>JAJYRW010000366.1 GCA_021793895.1 Actinomycetes bacterium | reverse complement strand
GCATTACGCCGCAGGGAAGTACCGGTCTCCCGCCGCGTGAGAATGCGAGCTTCCCTCCGCACGGAAGTACCAGCCTTAGGCCGCGTGGACGGCATGAACTGGCGGCGGGCGGCGGGCTCGGAACCATAGATGGCAACACCGTCATCGAGGGCCGCGGGCGCTTGGCAATGGCCGGCTTTATCGACGCGCACGTCCACGGCGAAGCTGCAATTTTGGACGACGATGTCCAGTTGGCGCTGCTGCGGCAGGGAATCACCTTGGTCATCTTGGGGCAAGACGGCGTTTCATTTGCCCCTACCCAGAACAGTGCCGACACCTTTGCTTGGGCGACCAACTACTTCACCGCCATCAACGGGAAGCACCCGAATTTTTCGGGCGGGTCAGTAACTGAATTGCTGGCAACGTATTCCAATCTGCCTATTAATGTCGCATATCTCGCCCCGCACGGAACCATTCGTCACGCCATAATGGGCGGGGATAAGCGCGCGGCCACTCCCGATGAAATCGACCAAATGGTCGAATTACTGGCAGGTGCTCTTGCCGATGGCGCGCGCGGATTATCGACCGGGCTGGAGTATGCGCCAAGTAGTTACGCGAGCCGCGACGAGCTAGTTGCGCTGTTGCAGGTAGTTGCAGAGGCGGGATTGCCTCACGTCAGCCACATGCGCGGGTATGAGGAAAGGGCAGCCGTCGGTCTTGCGGAACTAGTTGATTTAGCGCTTGCGACCGGAGTGAAGACTCATATCTCGCACTATCACGGGCCCGGCGCCGAGCTGGTCGATCTCGTTGAAGACGCGCGCATGCGCGGGGTAGATCTGACGTTCGATTCATACCCCTACCTGCGAGGGTGTTCGATTTTGTCGATGCTCACCATGCCGGAGTGGATCTCGGTTGCCGAGCCGGATCGTGCCGTAGACATGCTGCAGGATTCGAAGGTGCGTGCCCGACTCTTAACCGAACACTTTCCCGCTTTGGAAGAAATGTGGTCACGCGTGACCCTGGCAGCGGTGTCGGGAAGACACGTAGATACGGAGGGGCGCAAGCTCGTTGATGTGGCGCGAGAATGGGGCATAACGCCGGCCGAAACCGCATTGGAGTTACTCATAAGCACGCGATTGGCGGTGGGCTGCGTATTTGCGCAGCCGCCCACCAACTCGGCTGAATCGGTGGCAATGCTGTTGCGCCACCCCTCCCACATGGGCGGATCGGATGCGATTTATGCCGGCGGACACCCGCATCCGCGTGGCTGGGGAGCGTTCGCCAAGTTCCTAGCCGACCACGTCCGCACGGCCGGTGACTGGACATGGAAGGAGGCTGAACACCACTTGGCGACCGCCGCGAGTAACCGGTTCAGCTTGGAGCGCGGGCAACTTGCAGTTGGCGCCATTGCTGACATCGCGCTAATTGACCCCGATAACGTGACTGACCGCGCAACCTATGCAGATCCGCGGCAACTTGCCGTTGGCATCGATGACGTGCTCATTGCAGGTCAACAGGTTTTACAAGACGGGCAACTCACCAAGTGCCGGCCTGGGCGACCGCTTTGAGTGGCGCTGTTTGTTTTCAATTTGGCTGCCTCGTTTCAATTTGAAGGAGAAAAACGTGACCGACTGGGTATCTAAAGAAATACGCACAGATAAGGCTCCGGCCCCGGCGTACAGCTTCAGCCAGGGGGTGCGCCGCGGGCCGCTTTTGCAAGTATCGGGCCAGGGGCCGGTTGACCCCGCCAGTGGCAAATACCTGCATCAGGGTGACGTGGGGGCGCAAACCACGCAGACGCTTAATAACGTGCTGGCAATCCTGCACGCTGGTAATGCTGAATTGGGCGATGTGCTCCAACTGCGTGTCTATCTAACAAGGCAGGAAGACTTCGCGGCAATGAATGAGGCCTATGGGAACTTCATCTCCGAAAACATCGGCACCGGAGTGCCGCCCTGCCGCACCACCGTGTTCACGGGCCTTCCCCGCAATGACATGCTCGTCGAAATTGACGCGCTCGCGGCGGTTGATCCGAGCAAGTAACAAAATCTGTGGTCAGTGCCCCGGGGCCGTGCCTGTGGTCAGTGCCCGGGGCGGGCTCGAGCGCGAACGCTGGTGACCTACGAGCCCGAGTCGGGCGGGGTTGCTTCGTCATTCCGTTGGCCGCGGGCGCCATTGCGTTGGCTTACGTCAGTTTCTGTTGGGTTAACCAGTTATTTGGCGGGGTTCTGACGTAACCCTCCCGCGAACGTGGTGCTGGTGATGCTGGATATGACTGATGTGACAAAACGTGAGTGAAACGATGGCAAAAAACGGGGGGTTACGTCAGAACCCCGCCAAACCGAGTTTTGTCGCGGTCGCAAAGCGAGCAAGGTCAGGGAAGAACCACACGCCTAGAGAAATGCGCGCATAGGGGGGGAACACCACGCGCCTAGGGCATCGGCGCGCGACCAACGGTAATCGCCAATTCCACGCGGGAGCCGATCTCGAGTTTCCGAAAGATGCTGGTGAGGTGCACCTCGATCGTGCGAATCGAAACAAATAACTCAGCTGCTGCCTCC
>JAJYRW010000365.1 GCA_021793895.1 Actinomycetes bacterium | reverse complement strand
TGTCATTCCGACGTACTCGGAAACTTGAGGATGTGATGTGAGATGTCTACTGCGACTTCCCAAACCGGCAAGCCCCAACCGATCAGTCCCCAAACCAGCGCAACTCAACGACGCCCACAACGCAAAACGTGGTGGCGCGAACTGGGATGGCGCCACGTCGTGGGCGTCCTCGGTGTGATTTACGCCGGTTTTCCCATCATTTACATCCTGTCTGCCTCACTCAACCCGCGCGGCACACTAACCGGATCAAACCAACTCTTCTCGAGCATTACGGGCCAAAACTACGGCGACTTAGGGGAAACCCGATTCTTAACGTGGCTGGGGAACAGTCTGATGATAGGCATCGTCACGTCAATTGCGACGGTCTTGATGGGAGCCGCCGCAGCGTACGCGTTCTCGCGCTTCCGCTTCAAAGGGCGCCGCCTAGGCTTGACCACGCTGTTGATCTTGCAGATGTTCCCGCAGCTCCTGGCGTTCGTGGCAATCTTCCTGCTGCTTCTGACCCTGGGCGAGGTCGTTCCGGCGCTCGGACTCAACAGCCACATCGCGCTCATCGCGGTTTATCTCGGCGGCGCGCTGGGCGTGAACACATTCTTGATGTACGGGTTCTTTAACACCGTTCCCAAAGAACTAGATGAAGCCGCCAAAATCGACGGCGCCACGCACGGCCAGATCTTTTGGACCATCATTTTGCGCCTCGTCTCACCGATCCTCGCCGTTGTCGGTCTGCTGTCATTCATCGCCACGTTCAACGACTTCATCATTGCCAAGATCGTGTTGCAGTCGGAAAGCAACTGGACGGTGGCCGTGGGCATGTACCAGTGGGTTTCAGATCAACTCGACGCCAACTGGGGATTGTTCGCCGCCGGCGCTGTTATTACCGCGATCCCTATCATTTTGCTCTTCCAGTTCCTGCAGCGTTACATCGTCGGCGGACTCACCGTTGGCTCAGTGAAGGGGTAAAGTCCGGGCTGGAGTCGTTTGGCGACAAAGCAGGAACGAGATGGCTGTGATTTAGCTCCTAGTTCCGACACATCAACGCTCACTTGCGCCGGTTTTTGGGTGCGAGCCGCGACTTTTGGGCGCAAAACGACAGCTTTATGCCGTGAAAACCAGGACCCGACGCCGAGGTGTCGGAACAAGGAAGTAGCGCGCCCAGCCCGCGGCGGACAGTCACCTAAAGGCAGTGTTGGAACGGCGATATCTCGATGCTTTTTCCGCTCCACTGCTCGCGCAGCCATCGATCATGCGAGGCAATAATTACCGCGCCCGGATAACTGGGAATCGCCTGTTCAAGGGCTGATACGAGGGGGAGTGAGAGGTGGTTCGTTGGCTCATCGAGGAGCAAGATATCCGGTGGATTCGCAAGAAGAGTGGCCAATTGGAGTCGGCGAAACTGTCCAAGACTGAGCTTCTGGACTTCTTGATTTTCATCACGGGGGTGGAGGAGCCCGAAAGTAGAAAGCGGCACCGTGTTGGATCGTTCTGGGCCAACGACTTGGCGATATGCCTCCCGTGCCGTGATCATCCCGTCTGCCTTAATGCCGCGCGTGACTTCCTGATGCAAATGGCCAATTACACTGCCAGACCTGACGGTTAGTGTTCCCTGATCTGCCGGGACGAGGCCCGCGATTAACTGCAACAGGGTGGATTTTCCGCTGCCGTTGGTGCCAGTAATTAGCAGTTTTTCGCCGGCGACAAGTGCGAACGATACCGGAGCGAGGCGGCCGTTGACAGACACGGAATTGGCCGTAATGAGCGGCACCCCAAAATCCGCAGCAGGCGTGCCAGCCGTGGTGAGCCCAGTAAAGCGCAGCAGTTGGGGTGGTTTCCGCACCTGTCGCTGTTCAAGTTTTTCCAGGCGCGACCTGATGTCATTCACTCTGCGCGCGACGACTTTGGCGTTTCGATCAGCATAGAATTTTTGTGCCATGCGCACCTCTGTGCGCGGCTTCCAATCGGAGTGTCCAACTTGCTGGTTCTCGCGAACGCCGGCGCGCAGTTTTTTCAATTTGGCCTGCTCGTCACGATATTGACGCTCCCAGCGCTCGCGTTCATCAGCTTGGGACTGCAGATACTCCGTGTAATCCCCGGTAAAGCGGGTGACACCAAAACCGGAAGCAGCGGAGCTCTCCGGACTTTCAGCGACTGCGAGCGGGAGCGGCTTGGGGTCCAAATCGAGGAGACCGGAAACTGCGGAATTCAAGAACGCCCGATCGTGACTTGCCGCTAGCACCGGCCCCTTCCATGCACGCAGCACTCGGGAGAGATATTCCACGGCCTGTTCATCGAGATGATTGGTGGGTTCATCAAGTAACAGCACGTCGGGGGCGCTCAGTAGGGTCCACGCCAAAGCGAGGCGAGCCCGTTGACCCCCTGACAGGCTTCCGATACGCCGTGAATGCGCTATTGCTCCAAGGCCAAGTCCCGCCAGAGTGCTGGCGATCCGAGCATCGACATCCCACGCGTCTAGCCGGTCGGCTTGCTCGAGTGCCGCGGCATAGGCGGCGCTATGCGCAGGGTCATCAGGGTGGGCAGCGAGTGCTTTCG
>JAJYRW010000364.1 GCA_021793895.1 Actinomycetes bacterium | reverse complement strand
GGCGGGAATGAGAATTCGACGGGTGTGCCGGGCTCCCAGTGGTGACCGGAACGGGCCGCAACAACTGGCAGGTCATGTAACGCCGCGGCTTTCGCTTGTTCGATCGTGAGGTCGGAGTAGATGGGCCACACTGCGATGAAGTTTGGTTCGCTCATTCGGGTTCTCCTACGTCTATGAGTTGGAGTGGTGTGCCGGGGAATTGGTGGGCGAGCCGGTTGCGGGCTTCTTGTTCGGTGGTGGCGTAGAGCGTGAACTTGACGCCTTTCTTATGGATGGCGGTGTCCTCGGTGGACACGAAATAGAACGGGCGTCTACTCACTGGCCGCACCTGCTTCGAGTTCTTCCAGTTCTTTGAATACGATCTGGATTTCGGCGCGGGTGAGGTCACTCGATGACGTGATTTCGCGGCCGATCACACCGGAGATAGTTTTGAGTGCCAGGTCACGGTCGTCACCGAGGCCGGCTTTGCCCATCATCGTGTAAAGCTTCGTCAACTGTGGCTGCGTTGCTTTGTAGTTGTCGGTGCTTTGGGCTGGTTCTTCTTCGACGATTTCGGCGTCCGTCACATCGACCGGTGCGGGCTCAGTGGTGAAGTCGTCAACGGTGGCTTGACGCCGCGCTGGGGTCTCAACAGAAGGCATGTCGTGGATCTCGTCGGCGGTGTACGCGACCCCGTATAGGGCTTCGGGGCACGCGAGCCGGGCGACAGCGCTAATGGCGCGCCATTGCAGCATTGTGGTGGGCTGTTTCTTGTAGTTGTCCTTCGTCGCGAGTCCCATCTGTTTCGCCCAGTTCAGGTCGCGGGTGACTTTGTGTTCAAACTCAGGGTCATCGGCGCGCACTATCGAGGCGGTAACGGACTGGGCGTTTTCGTCGACGCGCACGCGTAGTTTGTGGCCGGCTTTGCGGACGTTCGCGGCGATCAGTTCAGCGGACGCGGTGGGCTTCCCCTGGATCACATCGATGCGGTACAACGACTCAGCCGGGGACAAGCCCATGGATTGGCCTAGCCCGATAGCTACGAGCACGTTGGCGGGCTTATCGCGGTACGCGGCGGGCAGGATATCGCCGTGCGCGAGGGCTTTCGCGAAGTCCATCTGTGCGGTCAGTTCACCGGCACTGTGCGGGATCAGTTCAGACATGTTTAGTAACTCCTAAAGGTGTTTGTTCAGGTGATAGGCAGGCAGGGTGATGGGCGTGATTTCTTCCGGGTAGCCGGGCCAGTCGTCGGCCTCAACACAGCGGGCATAAATTTCTAAAGCCCGTTCGGCTTGCGCCCACCCCGCGGCAAGTGACTCGTCATCGAGCTGCACGACAGACACGAGGTATGGCGGCTCGATTTCGACGACGACGTGCAAATAAGGCAGGTCAGTGGGGTAGCCGAGCGCGGCCAGGATTTTCAGATACCAGGCGGCTTGCAGGTCATACCCGAAATCGGCGCACGTTTTCGCGAACCGCCAAGGGTGCGCGGACTGGCCCGTGGTTTTCAGGTCAATCACGGCGTTGCCGCGTAGCCAGTCGATCCGGCCCCGCATCGTCACGCCCGTGTCACTGTCGGTCGCGTAGATCGACTGCTCCGCCTTGCCCGCTGCGAAAATGTTGCCTGCTACGGGATGGGCCAGGACAGCGCCAGCGGCGGCCTGGATCGGCTCCCAATCCTTCTTAAGGATCGGCACCTTCCCTGCTTCACGCGCTTCCTTTTCGGCTTCCTTGTAGGCCTTAGTCCGGCGGTCCGGAAAGTCGAGGACTTCGACCGGTTCTCCAATCCCGAGAACTAAGCCATGTATCGCGTGTCCGGCGTCGTAAGAGCGTTTAAATACCTTGTTTTCTTGCTCCCACTTAAACGTCGCGGGCGCGTGCAAAATACGCTTTGCGCCGGTGCTGGATAGTGACGGGCCGAAACCTTCCGCGAGGGCTGCGTCAGCGTGGTAGACCGCCTCATCGAGGCCGTCATAAACGCCCGGTCCGGTGATGTCAGAAGGGCGGGTTGTCAACGCTGCCACCTCCTGCCGGGGCGCTGTCGGTGGCCCAGGGGTCGTCGTTGGCCGCGGGGCGTGAGCCGCCTCCGCCGCCGGAGAAGCCGCCCCCACCACGTTGGGTGCGGGTGACGCTCGCGCTGGCGTAGCGCAAGGAGGGGCCGATCTCGTCTACCTGCAGTTCAACGACTGTTCGCTTCTCGCCTTCGCGCGTCTCAAATGAGCGTTGAACGAGACGACCCTGGGCAATAACGCGCGTGCCTTTAGTTAACGATTCGCCCACGTTCTCTGCCGCATCGCGCCAAATAGAGCAGCGCATAAACAGGGTTTCGCCGTCACGGAATTCGTTTGCCTGCCGATCGAAAATCCGCGGCGTCGATGCGATGGTGAAGTTCGCCACCGCGGCACCCGACGGGGTGAACCGCATCTCGGGGTCGCCAGTGAGGTTCCCTACAACGGTGATGATCGTGTCGGTCATTTCTTGTTCCTTTTCTTGTGGCAGGGGCTGCAGTAGCCGCGTGCTTCGGCTCGCACGGTGCCGGGACGTTTGGACGCGCGAACTTTGTTGGGGCGTAGTT
>JAJYRW010000363.1 GCA_021793895.1 Actinomycetes bacterium | reverse complement strand
GGTAGAAGCCGCTGGCAAGTAGCCAACCTAAGATTGACCTTGAGCATCCAAAGCGCAGATTTTTAGACTTCTCCAAGGAGGAGACCAATGAGCGAACCACAGATCAATCCCTACGGCGCCGTGGATTTGGCCGCCCTGGCCGCTAGTAAAAATCCGCCCGCCGAGAACGCGGACGCCCGGGAAAAAGGCGTGGTTTTGGATGTCACCGAGGCCGAGTTTGAACAACTGGTTCAGTTGTCAAACACTGTTCCGATTTTGATTGACCTGTGGTCACCGCGCGCGGAACATTCCAAAGAGCTCTCGCCCCTGCTGGAGAAACTCGCACTCGAAAACGATGGCGCATTTTTGCACGCCAAAGTCGATGTTGATTCCAGCCCGCAAATCGCCCAGGCGTTCCAGGTGCAGGCCATCCCCACGGTCGTGGCACTTATTCAGGGCCGGCCCCTGCCGCTTTTCCAGGGCTCAGTTCCCGAAGATCAGCTCCGGCAGATCATTCAAGAAGTCTTAAAAGTCGCCCAACAGCAGGGTGTGACCGGCAAGGTTCCGGGCACGGGTGAAGAACAACCGCAGCCCGAACCGGAAGAGGAACTACCGCCCCTGCATCAGGAAGCGTATGACGCAATTGAGCGAGAGGACCTCGCGGGAGCCGCCGCTGCGTATCAAAAGGCGCTGGACGAAAACCCGGGTGACGACATGGCGCGGCTCGGTCTGGCGCAGGTACATCTGTTGCAGCGCACCCGCGGCGTGGATCTCAACGCGGCCCGAGAAGCCGCAGCGGCCGACCCGGCAGATTTAGACGCTCAGCTCCTTGTTGCCGATCTAGACGTGCTGGGCGGTGCCATTGAGGACGGTTTCTTGCGCATCTTAGAAGTCATCAAAACCACCGCCGGCAGTGAGCGCGATCGGGCGCGCGAGCACCTGCTGGAACTGTTCGAAGTCGTCGGGCCCGATGATGCTCGCGTGATCAAAGCCCGCCGCGATCTGACGAGCGCGCTATTTTAAGTCGGCTGGAGTTGCGCAACCGAACAATTCGCTAGGCCGGCCGCAACCACAGCACTCCCAGCGGGGGCACGCGCAGCCGCACCGAGTGTTCCCGGCCGTGCCAGGCAAGCGGTTCAGCGACCACCTGGCCCAGATTTCCGACTCCCGAGCCGCCATAGAGTTCGGAATCCGTATTGATCAGTTCATTCCATGGGCCGCTTGCGGGCAGGCCCAGGCGGTAGTTCTCGTGCGGATTGGGCGAGAAGTTCACCACCGCCACCAGCGGCGCACCATCGGCGGCGCGGCGCTCAAAAGCTAGCACGTTATTGGCCGCGTCATCACCGGTAATCCAAGCAAAACCCTCCGGGTGCCAGTCGCGCTCCCACAGGGCGCGTTCAGTGAGCAAGATGCGGTTTAAGTCACCGACCAAACGCTGTAAACCGGCGTGGTCGGGTTGGTCTAAGAGCCACCAGTCCAAAGAGCGAGATTCCGCCCACTCGGCTTCTTGTGCGAACTCTGACCCCATGAAGAGCAGTTTTTTGCCCGGATGCGCCCATTGATAACCCAAAAGCGCCCGCACCGTTGCCAATTGTTGCCAGCGGTCACCGGGCATCTTGCGCAGCAGCGATTTTTTGCCGTGCACCACTTCGTCGTGGCTCAGGGGTAAAACGAAATTTTCAGAAAATGCATAAGCGATTGAGAAGGTAATTTCGCCGTGGTGGTACTGGCGGTGGATTGGATCATGCGACAGGTACCGCAGCGTGTCATTCATCCAGCCCATGTTCCATTTCAAACCAAATCCCAGACCATCGGCATCGGTGGGTTTGGTGACCCCCGGCCAGGCGGTTGATTCTTCCGCGATTGTCACGACACCGGGAACGCGCCGATACACAGTGGCGTTCATTTCCTGCATGAAGGCGATCGCTTCGAGATTTTCCCGCCCCCCGTGCACGTTGGGGGTCCACTGGCCCTCTTCGCGCGAGTAATCTAAATAGAGCATCGAGGCGACCGCGTCCACCCGCAATCCATCGATATGAAATTCCTCCAGCCAGTACAGCGCATTGGCGACGAGAAAGTTTCGGACCTCACGCCGTCCAAAATCAAAAATAAGCGTGCCCCAGTCGGGGTGCTCGCCGCGATTGGGATCTGAATGCTCATAAAGCGCGGTGCCATCGAAGCGGGCGAGCGCCCAAGCATCCTTTGGAAAATGCGCCGGCACCCAGTCCAGCAGCACACCGATGCCGCGCTGGTGCAAATGGTCGATTAGGTACCGAAAATCATCGGGAGAGCCAAAACGTGAAGTGGGGGCGTAATAGGAAGTGACCTGATAGCCCCAAGACGGCCCATAGGGGTGCTCCGCCACGGGCATCAATTCGACGTGGGTAAACCCCAGTTCGCTGACATAATCGGCTAATTCGTGGGCCAAGTCGCGGTAATTTAAGCCGGCGCGCCACGATCCCAGATGCACCTCATAGGCGGTCATGGGCGCTGAATGAGGGTCAGTCGCGGCCCGGGTTTTGAGCCACTGCTCATCGCCCCACTCGTGTTGGGTTTCGGTGACAATCGAGGCGGTCGCC
>JAJYRW010000362.1 GCA_021793895.1 Actinomycetes bacterium | reverse complement strand
GACCGGTTCTTGCGCCGCATCGCTGGATTTTAGATCAATTTCTGCGGTGATCGCCCAGTCGTGATGCTCATCCGGGTCAGCGAGGATTTGGCGCACCCTCCAACTACCGTCTTCCTCGGTGATTTGGCTGAACTGGGCCGAACGAGCCGCCCCGTCGATGCCGATGTCTTCATATTCATCGAAATAGGGGTCGAGCGCCGCACTCCAACGCGCGGCGTCCCAGCCGCTGGCACCGTCGAGTTCGCCCAGGGCCTCCCAGCGCTCGTGGGCAGCCAATTCGACGCGGCGGAACAGCGCATTGCGCACCAGCACTCGGAAGGCCCGAGTATTTGCGGTGATGCCCTTATCTTCCGCGGCGTGCAGGCGCGGCTCGGCCATGACCTGGGCGGCGTCAGAAACATCACCGGCGCCCCGCAATTCTTCCCATTCATCGAGCAGGCTCGAGTCGGTGGTGCGTACCACTTCGCCCAGCCATTCGATGATGTCTAGCAGTTCATCACTGTGATGCTCGATTGGAACCGATTGGCGCAGCGCCCGATAGGCATCGGCTAGGTAGCGCAGCAGCACCCCTTCAGACCGCTCGATGCCATAGAGGGAAACGTATTCCGAGAAAGTGGCGGCGCGCTCGACCATGTCGCGCACCACGGCCTTGGGCGAGAGTTCGTAATCAGCGACCCACGGATTCGTCCGCCGATACAGCGTGAATCCGGCCTCCAACTCCTCGGCGAGCGGCTGGGGGTGCGTTACCTCTTCGAGCAGCTCCATGCGTTCTTCATATTCGATGCCCTCGGCCTTCATGGCCGCAACCTCTTCGCCCCGCGCCGCCCGCTGCTGGGCATATAACACCTGGCGCGGATCATCGAGCGTCGATTCGACAACCGAAATCACATCGAGCGCGTGGGTCGCAGATTCCGTATCAAGGAGATCCATTGCGGCCAGCGCGAACGGCGACAGCGGCTGATTGAGCGCAAAATACTCGGGAATCTCGGTAGTGAGCCGAATGCGCCGCCCATCGGCATCTGGCGCCGGGAGCCGCTCAATAATCTCGGCCGTTCGCAGCGAGCGGTAAATGTGAATGGCTTGCCGAATGAGCCGCGACTGAGCCTCAACCGTTTCATGGTTATCGGTCAGGAGTTTGCGCATTGCCGCCACCGGATCACCGGGACGCCCCAGCACGTTGAGCACCATCGCGTGATTGACCATGAACTGCGAACTTAAGGGCTCCGGCTCCGAATCCCGCAGCCGCTCAAAGGTCTTATCGGTCCAGTTCACGGCTCCCGTGGGAGCCTTCTTGCGCACTATCTTGCGCAACTTCTTCGGGTTATCGCCTGCCTTTTCAAGCGCCTTGCGGTTTTCAATCACGTGCTCCGGCGCGAGCACCATCACATCGCCCATCGTGTCGTAGCCGGCGCGTCCGGCGCGGCCCGCAATTTGATGGAATTCCCGAGCAGTTAAGTGCCGCATGCGTTCGCCATCGAACTTCACCAGCGAGGTGAGAACCACGGTGCGAATGGGAACGTTGATCCCCACCCCCAACGTGTCGGTCCCGCACACCACCTTCAACAGTCCCGCCTGCGTCAGGCGCTCAACGAGGCGGCGGTAGCGCGGAAGCATGCCGGCGTGGTGGATCCCAATGCCCTGGCGCACCAGCCGGGACAGGGTGCGGCCAAAACCACGATCGAAGCGAAAATCACCCAACTCATCGGCAATCGCCGCGCGCTCCTCCCTGCTGGCGAGGTTCACGCTCAACAGCGCCTGCGCTTGTTCTACCGCCGCGGCCTGCGTGAAGTGCACGACATAGACCGGCGCCCGATGGGTCTCGACCAGTTCGGGCAGCAACTCGTGCAGGGGCTCCACCACGTACGAGAAGTTCAGCGGCACGGGGCGTTCGACCGAGGTGACATGCGCTACCTCGCGGCCAGTACGCCGTCCTAAATCATTTGACAGCTCGGTGACGTTGCCCAAAGTGGCCGACATGAGCACAAACTGGGGCCGCGCCAATTCCAGGAGCGGGACCTGCCAAGCCCAGCCGCGCTGCGGGTCAGAATAGAAATGGAACTCATCCATCACCACCTGATCTACATCGGCTTCCCCGCCGTCGCGCAGGGCGAGATTCGCCAAGATCTCGGCGGTGCAACAGATGATGGGTGCGCCCGCGTTCACGGCCGAATCTCCGGTCATCATGCCAACGTTTTCGGACCCGAAAATCTCAACTAGTGAGAAAAACTTCTCCGAAACCAGGGCCTTGAGCGGCGCGGTGTAAAACGAGCGCTTCCCCTGCGCGAGCGCTGCAAAATGCGCTGCCACCGCAACTAGGGACTTTCCCGAACCCGTCGGGGTGGCCAAAACCACGTGCGAGCCCGACACAATCTCGATCACCGCCTCATCCTGGGCGGGATAAAGCTCCAAACCCTGCGCCTGCGCCCACGCGACAAAACCCTCATAAAGGTCGTCAGCTTGCGGGTCCGGCGGCAAGTAATCAAGCAGTTTCTGCGGCACGACACGATCGGTTTCAGGTGCGGTCATTGGTTCAGTCATAGATTCCCATCATCTCGCGATA
>JAJYRW010000361.1 GCA_021793895.1 Actinomycetes bacterium | reverse complement strand
CCACCTGCCCACTTGCTTCAACTTCCAGTTCCACCGCGGCGGCCGTGGCGATCTGGGATCCTCCATCGGCTTCGGCGCTGGTGTCGGGCGGCAGGACGGGTTCGCCATCCTCGATGGTGGTTCGCAGCGGAATTTCCTTAATGAAACTAAGCAAAATCGCCGCTAAAATCCCCGCCGGTGCCATAAAGAGGAAGATGGGGATTAGCGCCTCGTTATAGCCTGCGACGACGATTTGGCGCAGCGGCTCGGGCATTTCCATGATCCGCTCCGGTGTGAGTGAAGTTGCTCCCCCGCTCATATCCCCGCCCACATCACCGGTGGCGCTGCTGGGCACCTTATCGGCGAGGAGATTCATAAGCCGCGAGGCGAACAAGTTACCCACAATCGCTGACCCCAGTGATGCCCCCACCTGGCGGAAGTAGTTGTTGGCCGCCGTGGCGGTACCAACCTCGCGGGCGGGGAAGGAGTTTTGCACGATCAGCACCAGCAGCTGCATCGAGGTTCCCAAACCGGTGCCCAGCACCGCGATATACACACACAGCACCCAGACCGGTGTTTCCACCGTCATCGTCGAAAGCAGTAGCAGCGCGCTAGCTATCAACAGTGAACCGGTAATCGGCAGCCACTTATACCTCCCCGTGCGCGAGACGTAAACACCGCTAATTATCGATGTCGTTAGCAACGCCCCCATCATCGGAACCATCAGTAATCCGGCCACGGTCGCACTGACGCCGGCCGACATCTGCAGGTACGTGGGCAGATAGCCCAGCACACCGAACATCGCCACACCCGTCAACAGACCGGAGGTGGTCGTCAGCACAAAATTACGGTCACGGAACAGGTGCAGCGGTATGACGGGCTCTGGTGCCCGAGATTCATTCCACACAAACGCCGCTGCGGCCAGCGCCGCGCCCGCAAACAGGCCCACAATTGTGGGCGAACCCCAGTCATATTGCGATCCGCCCCAGGTTGAGGCCAGTACCAATCCGGTAGTCGCGATCGAGATCAACGCCATGCCCACATAGTCGATGCGCGGGCGGGTTTGCTCGGTGCGCTTTGGCAGTTTCATGAACTTCCACGCCGCAAATAGCGCCAATAACCCGGTGGGCATGGAGATCCAAAAGGCCCAGCGCCAACCCGGCCCCTCGGTCAGCCAGCCACCCAGCAGCGGCCCCGCAACCGAGGAAACTGCAAAAACGGAACCCATGACGCCCATGTAGCGTCCGCGATCACGGGCCGGGACGACGTCCGCAATTATCGCCTGGGACAGCAGCATCAAACCGCCACCGCCCAGCCCCTGGACGCCGCGCCCAATGATGAGCCAGTAAATATTCGTGGCCAGCCCACCCACAATTGAGCCGAACATGAAGAGCAAAATCGCTACGACCAGCAATGAACGCCGCCCAATTTGGTCGCCAATTCGCCCATATAGCGGCATTACGATCGTCGAAGTCAAAATATATGAGGTGATGACCCACGGCATAAGGTCCACACCGTCGAGCTCGCCAACAATTGTGGGCAGCGCCGTCGATAAGACGGTCTGGTTTAGCGACGCCAGCAGCATGGCGAGCATCAACCCGATAAACAGCAGCGTGATCTGGGGCGCCGGGTTGGCTGGCGTGCGGGGGTTGGCGACTTTTGTCATATGTGTTTTAGTGTTCACTTTCAAACTAATTAGGGACGACGGCTCGCGGCTTCGAAAGGCGTGTGCGCCTACTCTTCCGCGGCGAGAAGCTTGAGCGCCGCAAAATTACGGTCGATCAGGTCGGCTAATGCGGTTGGGGAGTCGGCTTTTTCCAGGCGGGCCCAGCAGCGCAGCGCCGAGCGCATTACGGAGGTGCTGACGGCTGCGATCACGTAGTCATCGCTCGTGGGATCGGTGCGGTGGCGACGCTGGGCAATTGCTTGCGCTAATTGCTGTTCGAGATCACCAAATCGCTTGTGCAAGTGAATCCAAATTTCTGGCTGCTGGGCAAAAATTGGCCGCAGCTCCACCATTTGATGGCGCACTTTCGGAGCGAGTTCGGCGTAATTAGAAATTAGGTCTCGTAAATCGGCCAGGAGGGAGCCAGCCCCGGTAACAAACTGCTCAATGGTTTCCGCATCGAGCTCAGGCGGTCCGGGGAAGATCGCCTCTTGCTTAGTTGGGAAGTAATTGAAGAAGGTGCGCGGCGAGACGCCGGCGGCTTCGGCAATTTCATCAACGGTCACCTCGTTGAACCCGCGCTCTAATACGAGTTCTACTGCCGCATCATGAATTTCGCTGCGGGTTTGAACCCGGCGCCGGGCCCGCAAACTTTTTTCGGACACTACTCTCCCCTTGCAAAGAACTAACTTGCACAGACTGCACTATATGCATCGATGCGTCAAGTTCAGTGAGTGCACCTTAGCTTGGGGCGGTGAAATTTCGTGGCCATGATCGTGTAAGACTTACCCCGACTTAGTTCCCAAGATCGAAAGTTAATCCCTTGTCATCCCTTACCCGGCTTTCGCTTGCCAATAGGGCTGTCATTGCCCTCGCCACGTTGATCACCATCGGAGCGGGACTGTGGGCAACGACGTCCTTGAA
>JAJYRW010000360.1 GCA_021793895.1 Actinomycetes bacterium | reverse complement strand
CTACTCGGTGCTTGACTTGCAACACGGTTTTGGCTCGCTGGCCGACCTGCCCGTAACTTTGCAGGCGGCCCGTGCGGGCGGGCACCAACCGCTAGTTCGAACCCCGTGGCGCGATTCGTGGATGATCATGCGGGCCATTGATGCGGGCGCGGCGGGCGTGATTGTTCCGATGATCAATAATCCGCAACAGGCGGCGGAGGCGGTAGCGGCGTGCAAGTTCCCGCCGGCCGGGGCGCGCAGCTGGGGGCCAATGTGGGCTGATGTGCGCGAAGATGCCGCGCCGCTGCCCAATATTGCCAATGATCGCGTCACCTGCGTGGTGATGGTTGAAACCCAAGACGGCGTTGACTCGCTGGATGAAATCGTTGCGGTGCCCGGGGTCGACGCGGTCTATATCGGCCCAAATGATTTAGCGCTCAGTTGCGGATTTGGCCGCGACACCTATGACACCAACCCGGACGTCGATGAGCTGATCCAGAGCATCGTCGATACGTGTAACGAAGCCGGAGTAAGGGCCGGTGTGCACTGCTCCTCCCCCGAAATGGCGCTGGACTGGGCGGAGCGCGGAGCATCAATGCTCACCGCAACAGCCGATACGACCCTGCTTAAGGAAGGCGCCGCTGCGGCTTTGGCGCAACTGCGGTAAGCGGAACGACTGGGATCCGAAACCCGCCCAGCGGGATTGGCGAGATCGGGCTGTCGATTGCGCACGTCGAAATTGAGGTTTGTTGACGCGGCACCGAATAAATTGTATGTTCATTAAACAATCTAAGTGGAGCGCCGGCTACCGGGGCTCCCGGCTTTGACGTGTTTCGAACGACGGAGACACGCCGAAAGATCGGCACGTAATTGCAATGCGGCAGCTGCGTCCCAGGAACACAACCCCCACATACCTCATCCGAAGGTGAACCACACCTCAGTTAAAAAATAATTCCGCAAAGGAGCGAAAGTGAAGATCCGCAATGGTTTTGCTGTAGCAGCCACCGGCCTGACGTTGGCCCTGGCGCTCACGGCCTGCGCTGGAGAAGGAGCCGGATCGTCCAACGGTGATGATGCCCAGCCGGCGGCCGATAGCAATGGCGATGACTCATTCAGCGTAGGAATCGCAATGCCCACCCAATCGATGCAGCGCTGGCTGGATGATGGCCGCCACATGAAAGAAGGCTTTGAAGAACTCGGCTACGACGTAGATCTGCAATATGCCGAAGACGACATTCCCACCCAGGTCTCGCAGTTAGAAAACATGATTACGCAGGGCGTAGATGCGCTCGTCATCGCGACAGTTGATGGTGAATCGCTGACCAATATCGCCGAGAGCGCGGCCGAGCACGATATCCCGATTATCGCCTACGACCGGCTGATAATTGGCACCGACGCTGTTGACTACTATGCAACGTTCGATAACTACGAGGTCGGTCAAATCCAGGCCCGCTATATCGAGGAAAAGCTCGATCTGGAAAACGAAGACGGACCGTTCAATATTGAGATTTTCGCCGGATCGCCAGATGACACTCCGGCCCAGTTCTTCTATCAGGGGGCAATGGACTTACTGCAGCCCTATATCGATGACGGCACGCTAGTTGTGCAATCCGGGCAAACTGACTTCCAGCAAATCGCGATTCTGCGCTGGGATTCCGCCGAAGCCCAAGCCCGCATGGACAACCTCATGACCGGCCATTACGGCGATAAGGAACTGGATGCGGTGCTCTCCCCCAATGACTCGATCGCGCTGGGAATTGTCGCATCGCTGGAGTCACTCGGCTTCGGTTCGGCAGATTCGCCGTACCCAATCATCACCGGTCAGGATGCCGAAAAGGCCGCGATGAATTCGATCTTGCAGGAAAAGCTCACCATGTCGGTGTTTAAGGACACCCGCAAACTGGCACAAACCGGCGTCGACATGGTGGATGCGATTCTCAACGGTGAAGAGCCGGAAGTGAACGACACTGAAAGCTATGACAACGGCGTGAAGGTTGTGCCCGCGTTCTTGCACGCTCCGACACCCGTTGACATCACCAACTATGAGGAAGTCCTGATTGATTCGGGTTACTACACCCCCGAAGACCTCGAATAGCAGTTAGGAAGGCGCAGGTTACAGACAATCAGGAAGGGGCAGACAGATGGCGCAGACAGATGATCGCTGGCGCTTTGGCTGCGGCTTTGATGCGGGTTTTCCTGTCGGTGGTTTTGTAACTGGTTTACCTGTTTTCGCGACCTGTTATCTGGCCTTATGGCCTGTTACTTGGTTTTGTGACCTGTAACCTGCGCCTTCCGTTTTCGCTCGCGCCTTCTTTTTGCCCGAGCCCGTAGCTGTTCGGAGTTTCAAGTCGCCTTGAGCTTCGCAGTTCCTTCCCCCTAGTAATTCCCAGTTCTGCCCCTACTAATCCGCGTTCCTTGCCCTTTCATTTGGAGGTTTTTCGTGAAGATTGAACTACGCCACGTCCCCACGCCTGTGTTTGAGACCGCCGAGCAGCAACCTGCCATTTCGGCGGCTGAGTATCAGCGCCGCTGTGATGCGTTCTACGAAGCAGCCGGCGTTGACTGGCTTGTGGTTTACGCCGATCGAGAGCACGCTGGAAACGTGCAC
>JAJYRW010000359.1 GCA_021793895.1 Actinomycetes bacterium | reverse complement strand
CCACGCCGTCCGAAATAAAAACAATTCCGGCAGCTATTTCTACTGCCCGAGCTGGTAAGCCGGCAAGTGATCCCACTGCGCAGCGGGTGGTGCGCTCTTCCGAGCGATTTGCGGAAAAAGCGCGGCTGCACCGGCGCCTGCTACTGCGAAAGTACCTGATCGGTGCGGTGATTTTAGCCGCGGCAGTAACGGGAACTTGGTTGGTTTTCTTCTCCAGCGTCTTTAGCCTGCGCAGCGGTGAGGTTTCCGTGATGGGAGCGGGCGAGTTTGTCGATAAATCCGAAGTCGTTGCGGTTTTAGATTCCGAAGTAGGAACGCCACTGGCCCGGCTGGACCTGGATGAAATTTCGCAGCGCGTGGCGCAGGTGCGCGGTGTCAGCTCTGGCATTGTGCGGCGCGATTGGCCCCACGGAGTGCGCGTGAATGTAGCCCAAAGAACACCGGTGGCGGCGGTGAAATCTGACGACACCTACGTGCTTCTCGATGCCGATGGGGTACGCGTGGGGGAGGTTGCTGAAGCACCGGATGATCTTGCGCTGGCAAAGGTCCCGTTAAAAAAGGAGCGGGAATCTTCCCTTGCCGCGGTACTGACCGTCCTGGATGCAATCCCACCCGAGCTGCGCGAGGAGATTACCGAGATTGGGGCCGACACGCGCGACACCGTGTATTTCGCTCTTGAAGATGATGTGCGCGTCGAATGGGGCAGTGCGGACGATTCCGCCTTAAAGGTCAGTGTTTTATCGGTTTTACGGCAGGAAGACGCCAAAGTTTATGACGTCTCGGCCCCGACTTTGCCGGTCACGCGCAATAAGTAGTGCACCTGAGCGCCGCGCAAGTTGTCAGACACGCGCATTTGGTATTTGATCCCGGGCCCAGCGACGCATACCGTCACACTTAGTACTTGACATAACTATAAACCTCAACTATAGGTTGAGGGTTTTGAATCAAATCAGAGCCGTTTAATTGACTCGAGAGGGCATCGACGTGGCAGCACCCCAGAATTACCTGGCCGTCATCAAAGTTGTAGGAATTGGTGGCGGCGGTGTCAACGCCGTCAACCGCATGATCGACGTGGGGCTGAAGGGCGTGGAGTTCATCGCCATTAACACTGATGCCCAAGCCCTCCTGATGTCTGATGCGGACGTCAAACTTGACGTGGGCCGCGACTTAACGCGCGGCCTTGGTGCGGGAGCCGATCCCGAAGTTGGGCGCCGCGCCGCCGATGATCATGCCGAAGAGATTGAAGAAGTGCTGCGGGGCGCCGACATGGTTTTCGTAACCGCCGGCGAGGGAGGCGGCACCGGTACGGGCGGTGCTCCCGTGGTGGCGCGCATCGCCCGCTCGCTGGGTGCGCTGACCATTGGTGTGGTTACCCGGCCCTTCGCTTTTGAAGGTAAGCGGCGCCAAACCCAGGCCGAAGCGGGCATCGAAGCCCTCCGCGAAGAAGTTGACACCCTCATCGTCATTCCAAATGATCGCTTGCTATCGATCTCGGATCGCGCAATATCGATTCTCGACGCCTTCCGCTCCGCTGATGAGGTACTGCTTTCGGGTGTGCAGGGTATTACCGACCTCATCACGACTCCGGGCCTAATTAACCTCGACTTCGCGGACGTGAAATCTGTCATGCAGGGGGCGGGATCTGCCCTGATGGGCATTGGTTCGGCGCGCGGCGAAGACCGAGCGGTGCAGGCGGCCGAGCTGGCGATTTCATCACCGCTCCTGGAGGCCAGCATCGACGGCGCGCACGGGGTATTACTCTCCTTGCAGGGCGGCTCGGACATGGGACTGTTTGAAATCAACGAGGCAGCCCGGCTGGTTCAAGAAGCCGCCCACC
Source organism: Actinomycetes bacterium (assembly GCA_021793895.1). The sequence continues at coordinate 755 of JAJYRW010000359.1, read as the reverse complement.
CCGAAGCGAACATCATCTTCGGTGCGGTTATCGATGACACGCTCGGCGATGAAGTGCGCGTGACCGTAATAGCCGCTGGTTTTGACTCCGGTGCGCCCACGCAGGTAACACGGAAGGAATCGCGCGCCCTTGGCCACTATTCTGACTCTTCCGACGAGTCGCAAAACAGCGCCGAGCCGCAGCCCATTGAGGCCGGCCCAGCGCCCGCGCCGCAGGAGGAAGCGCCCGCGCCTCAACCGAACGAAACTTCGGCCGCTGAGCAGTCGGGGGCGAAGCAGATTCCCGATTTCTTGGACGATGACGCGGAATCCGCAGTTCCCAATCTGCCGGAAGAACAGCCAGCCCCGCACAAGACATCGGATGATCTCGATGTTCCCGATTTCCTAAAGTAAGCGCGTGCGCCAAGCAAAGTATTACCGCGAGGTTGACCTCGGATCCAACATCACCGCGATCTTCACCACCCGTCATGGTGGTGTAAGTGGCGGGCCCTGGGCCGAGCTCAACCTTTCCTATGGGGGCGACGATGACCCCGCAGCTGTTACGCAAAACCGGAAAGCAGTTGCTGAACAAGTCGGTGCGCCCCTGGTCGGCATGCGCCAAGTCCATGGTGGGCAGGTCGCTGAAGTTCAATCGGAAGAAAGCGGGCCGCCCCCGGAAGCGGACGCCTTGGTGACCACCAATTCTGAAATTGCGCTTACCGTGTTAGTCGCGGACTGCGTACCGGTGCTTTTAGCCGACACAGGCAGCGTGGTAGT
>JAJYRW010000358.1 GCA_021793895.1 Actinomycetes bacterium | reverse complement strand
AAACGATTTCCCGGCACTGTTTGGGTAGCTACCAGTCGCCTAGATCTTCGCCGCCAATAATATGGTCGGCCAGACTATGCCCTTGTTGCTCGATCACGGGCCGGAGCCGGTCATATTCGCGCTGCTGGTTAATCGGCAGTTCAATCTGGGAGAACTCTACGCGGAAGCGCTCATCTCGTGCGTCAACTCGCATCGTGAACCCAATGCGCAGATTGCCTCGCCCAACGCACTCAAATCCTTTGCATGGATAGGGAAGGTTGCCTTTGACGATCAAGGTCGTTTCGTCGACGTGCTGAACGACGTCTTGAGCAGAGCGGAAGTTCTCGGCAACCCAGATATTTGCGGCGGGAATGATCTCGTCTTGTGGGACGCCTGGCGCCTGATAGACGTTGTTAAAGGATAAGTCCTCCTGGGCCACCGGATGCACCCCCGTTGCGCACCCGGAGACAAGAAGAGCAATAAAAATTAGAGCATGGCGGGCCATGGATCCCCTCTCTTTTAGTTGTTTAGAAAAGGCCAACCAAATGATAGCACCCTGGTGCTCCGACTATCTCGATATCCCCTGGAAAGAGCTCGGGCGCAACCGCGACGGCGCCGATTGCTGGGGGCTCTATCGGCTGGTCATGCAAGAGCAGTTCGGCATCGAGCTGCCCGCGTACGACGCTGCTGGCTACCAAGAAGGCGGAGACTTGGCCGAAGTCTCCGCCCTGATCGACTCGCGGCTCGTCGATTGGCGTGAGGTTTCGCAAGGATCCGAGCGGGTGGGCGACGCGATTCTGATCCGGGTGATGGGCGAGCCTATCCACATTGGCATGGTCGTCGGCCCTGGCCGCATGCTGCACATCAAGCCGGGCGTTGGTGCGAGCGTTGACCGCTACACGTCGCTGAATTTCCGAAACCGCATCATTGGCTTTTTCCGACACAGGTCAATCCATGACTGACACCTTGCGTCTTGTCACGCGCCGGCACCCGTTCGCCGAGCGCGTCATCGAAGATGTGCTGGCCGGCGAGAACGTCGCCGCGCTGATTGATCGGACGGGCAGAGATCCGCGCTTTGCCCATGTCGTGATCGACGGTGAGCCGCTTAGTCGTGACCTGTGGCCGCTGACCGCGCCCAAGGCCGGTGCAACTGTTGTCGTTACGCAAGTGCCGCAGTGGGAAGGGGCGGTCATCCTTGCTCTCGTCTCCGCCGCTGCCGGCGTCTACATGGGCTTCCAGGCTCGGGAGCAAATGCGGGCAAACGAGCGTCGGCTCGAAGCGCTGAGCGAAGCCCAGGCCTCTCAATCGCAGTCGCTCCGCGGTGCCCGCAACCGCTTCGCAAAGTACGAGCCGATCCCGGTTGTTCTCGGCGAGCACCTCGTCACGCCGTTTTTTGGCGCACAGCCGTGGACGGAGATCGAGGGCAACGACGAGTACATGCGCCTCTTGTTCGTCGTCGGCTACGGCCCGCTACGGATCACGGACATGCGCATCGGCGATACGCCGCTGGATCAGTTTCAGGGCGTAGAGGTTGAGGTCCGGGAGGGGTGGGATAACGATGGCCCGATCACGCTGTTCCCCGACTCGGTGTCCGAGGAGTACATCGACACGGAGCTAGTCCTCAACGATTCGATGATCCGGACGACCGCGCCCGATGTGACCGAGATCGGGGTGGATCTGCTGTGGCCGCAGGGTCTTTTCCGGATCAATAGCAAGGGCCGGGTTAAATCGACAAACACCACCGTCCGCGTTGAGTACCGCCCCGCGGGCTCGGGCTCGTGGACGTTGGCTCAAAATCGCAACTACGGCGCATCTCAAAACCGCGCCATGCGCCGGGGTGTGCGCTGGAGCGTGCCGAAGGGCCAGTACGATGTTCGCGTCACGCTTACGAGCCAAAACCAGAGCGAGAACCGCATTAACAGCGTGATGTGGTCGGTGCTGCGTAGCATTAAGCCGCTACCCGATGGCCAGCGCATCATTCCCAAAGGCACAGCGGCGGTGGCGCTGCGGATCCGGGCATCGGACCAGCTACAAGGCGTGGTTGATGAGTTCAACTGCAAAGCCACAAGTTACGTCCGCGACTGGAACGATAATTGGGTACTGTCGAGCAACCCGGCGCTGCTCTACCGGCACTTGATGCGAGGGCCGTTTAACGCCCGCCCGATCGACGATGCCCGAATCGACGTCGAGATGCTGCAAGAGTGGGCGAGCTACTGCGACGCGCGAGGGTTTGAGTGCAACGCGGTTATCGACACGCAGTTCACGCTGTACCGCGCTCTGAGCGAGGTCGCGAACACCGGGCGCGCAACGTTCGGCATGCGCGACAACCGGTACTCGGCGGTTGTCGACCGCCCGCAGACAGCGCCAGTGCAGCAGTTCACGCCGCGCAACTCGTGGGATTTTCGCGGCAACCGAGCGTTTGAAGAAGAGATTCACGGAGTGAAGGTCCGCTTTGTGAACAAAGAAGCGGGCTACCAGCGCGATGAGATCATCGTCTACGCGACGGGGTACGACGAGAACAACGCGCGACTGTTTGAATCCATTGAGCTCTGGGGCGTAACCGACTACGACCAAGCGTATCGAGAGGGGCGGTTTTTGCTCGCGGTCCGGGCGCTG
>JAJYRW010000357.1 GCA_021793895.1 Actinomycetes bacterium | reverse complement strand
ATCCATGGCGACGCGCCGTCATTCAACCGCGCCCGCGCTATCCCGCTTAAGTTTTCGGACGCGGGCCTGCCGCGAAACGGCGAAATAATCGAGGCCGATTAAGCCCGCCAGGCCCGTTAAGCCCGTTAAGCCCGCCAAGCCGATTAAATCGCTACAACACGCGGTGCCGCTTGAGCTGCGACCGGGAGTATTCCAAAAACTCGGTGGCCCGTGCTTTGGGCGCCCGGGTTGCCAGGCTGACGCCAATAAACAGGACGAGCGAGACCGCTAACCCCCACACACCGCTGCCCTGGCCAAGGAGTTTCGTCTCGGTGAGTTCCAGCACAAAAACCAGGCCGCCCGCGGCGATGACCGAGGTGAGCACGCCCGCCGCGGTGCCCCGACGCCAAAAGAACGTCCCGATCGTGGATGGAACCAGCACGAGGAGCCCGGCGGAAGCCGATACGGACAGCACCGCGATTAGATCCAGTTCGAGCTGGGCAAACGCGTAGGCCATCAGGGCGATCACTGGCAAGACGAATTTTCCGATTGCCAATTGGCGGCGCTCTGAAATGCCCGGCTTGATGCCGTCAACAACATCGCGCGCCACCATCGACGACAAGGTCAACATGATCGAGTCGATTGTCGATACGGCGGCGGCCATGATGCCCACCATCACGATCACGCCAGCGGCAGGCGGAATGATTTCCGAGGCGAGCAGCGTGGGCGTTGCCAAGTCGCCGGTGGCCAAATCTGGGAACTTGATTGCGGCCGCGAAGCCCCACATCACCGACACCAGTGTGTAGATGAAACCAAAAACCAAGAAGCCCAGCAGCATCTGCCGCAACTGTTTTAGGGAGCGCGGCGAGTAGAGCCGCTGGCTGACCTGCGGGTTGGAAATCGAGAAGAACATCCACGGCAGGGTCAGTCCGAGGAACATCGAGAAGTTAAAGAATCCATTGCCCGGAACGCTTAACGCACCCGGATGTTTCGTCGTGAGGGTATCGAAGAACGAGCCCAAACCGCCCAGGTGCTTCACGACCAAAACCACGATGAATGTTGCGGAGATAATCATGATTATTGCCTGCAGGGAGTCGGTCCACGCCACCGAACGCAGTCCCGCGATGAGCGCAAAGATTATTGCAAGCACGGTAGCAATCAGGGTCCCGGTCGTAAACGACATTGCGCCGTTCGTCATGCCCGAAACTAGGAGCCCAACGCCGGCTAACTGCACGGCGGCGTAGGGGATCAAGAAAATGCAGCTGGTGAGGGCGCTGACGACCGACACCGCGCGATTGTCGTAGCGGTGGCCCAACATTTCGGACGGCGTCACATACCCATACTTTTTGCCCACCGCCCAAAAGCGCGGCCCAAATATGAGAACGAGTGTCACACCACATAGATAAATCAGTTCGAATCCAAGGGCGCCCACGCCGCCGGAATACGTCAGGCCCGCGAGCCCGATGAGCATGAACGCGCTATAGGTGGTGGCGCTGTAACTGAGCGCGGAGACGAAGCCGCCCATTTTCCGGTCGCCCAGAAAATAGTGCGACATGTTTTTGGAGCGCGCGGTGCGCGAAAGGTACGCGGTTACTCCGGCGATGATCGTGTAGGCGGCGATGCCAATCCAGATCCACTTAATCGGCACGGCTTATTCCTTCCAGTCCGCGCTTAAGACCCAGTTGATGGCGATCACCACAACCGAGGCCAGCGACCAAAACAGGAAACTGCCATACCAAGCATCAACGTTGCGCAGCAGCGTGAATGGCACGATAAAGCAGGCCAGAACTATCACCACAATGGCGGCCAGCAGTATGCGGCGGCTCATTTTTTGGCGCACGCGTAGGTCTCCTTTGTTCGCGGCTAGCGCGATACTTTGCCGGTTAGCGAAGCAATCGAACGCAACACGATGCCCTGGCTGGCGAACCAGCCGCCCACCATTACGGCCACCGATATGAGGAAAATTATGAAGCCCATCCAGGAGCCATCATCGCGCGCGGCATACATGTGGTTGAGGTTGCGCAGCGCGCCGGTTAAAAACACGAGCGCCACGTGAATCACGATAAAAATTACGTAGTAGACCATGACCGGGTAGTGGATCGCCCGCGCAGCTGAGATGGGGAAACGCTTATTAAGCCCGGGACCTCCAGGCCAAGCAGCCGACATCCGGTAACCCGAAATAATTGCTAGCGGCGCAGCGATGAACACGGTCACGAAGTAGGTGAGCAACTGCAGACTGTTGTAGTTCACCCACCCGTTATCGACCGGCCAGTCCAGCGACGCGTATTGCAACGCGGTGGACACCGCATTGGGGAATACCTGCCACGTTGTTGGGACGATGCGCATCCATTGCCCGGTCGCGAACAGCAAGATGACGAAGATGAACCCGTTGAGCACCCAAAACAGGTTCATGCTCAGATGCGCCCACAAGGTGATGCTCAGCCGCGGCCCTGATCGGTTGCGCTTGGAGCGCCAGTGCGCCGGCGGGCGACTTTGATTCCGTACCTGCCAACCCGTTTTGATGAGCAGCAAGAGGAAGAACGCGTTAAAGAAGTGCTGCCACCCGAGCCAGGCGGGCAGCCCCACGGGCGCATTCTCAGGAAGCGGGGCACGCTTG
>JAJYRW010000356.1 GCA_021793895.1 Actinomycetes bacterium | reverse complement strand
CGATCTGGAACTAGGTGTTGAATATCCGCATCGCCGGCGCGAACATCGCCCAACACCCGCAACTGCACCGGCTCATCGGAGCTGGCCCGAGCAACGTCGGCGGAGCGCACCGCATAACCGTCCTGGGTGGCATGCGTGAAGCGCGGAAGCGGCTCCTGCACGACAATATCGCGCGGTGTCACGCAGCCGCGCGCATCTTTGAGGACGAGATTTAGTTCTCGGGTGGGGTTGACCGTCCGCAGCACGAGGCCGAGGTGGTCTTGAACGCTTTTCACGGCATTGTCGTAACGAAATCGCGCAGCCAGTCCCGCAGATCCGGGCCTAAATCATCGCGCTCGGAGGCCAGCTGGACCACAGCCTTCAGATAGTCGAGGCGATCGCCGGTGTCATAGCGCCGGCCCCGGAAAACCACACCGTGGACGCCGCCGCCTTCGCTGGCCGGCATCTGCGCAAGGGTCTGTAGTGCGTCGGTGAGTTGAATTTCGCCGCCGCGGCCCGGCGGTGTTTTGTCGAGCACATCGAAAACGGCTGGGTGAATTACGTAGCGGCCAATCATCGCCAGGTTCGATGGGGCTTCTTCAACCGCGGGCTTTTCCACCATGCCCGTAACCTTGACCACATCGGCGCTCGAGCGGGCGGAGGTTGCCGGTTCCGCAACCGCGCAGCCGTAAAGAGAAATTTGTTCCGGCTCAACTTCAATCAGGGCGATGACCGAACCGCCTAGTTCTTCTTGAATTGCGATCATGTCCGGCAAAAGGGGGTCGCGCTCATCAATGAGGTCATCACCAAGCAGCACTGCGAACGGTTCGTTCCCGACATGATCGCGCGCGCAGTTAACCGCGTGCCCCAGACCCTGGGGGTTTTGCTGGCGCACGTAGTGCAGATTGGCCAGCTCGGCGGAGCCGCGCACCTTTTCGAGACGGTCTGTATCGCCTTTTTCTTCCAAAGCGGTTTCTAATTCCCACGCCCGATCAAAGTGATCCTCAAGCGCGCCCTTGCCGCGAGCGGTAATCATCAAAACATCGGACAGCCCCGCTGCGGCGGCCTCTTCCACCACGTATTGGATCGCCGGGGTATCAACCACCGGAAGCATTTCTTTGGGAATGGCCTTCGTAGCCGGCAAAAACCGGGTACCTAAACCGGCAGCAGGAACAACAGCTTTTCGCATAGACATGTCTCCAGGTTATCCATCAATTCCGAGCCAAGGCAGCGGACCGAACTTTGAAGTGCGACAATAGTGCCATGAGCAGTGCGGCTCGACTCGAGCAAACACCGCTGCCCCCGTTGACAGTTCCGGAAAAGAAAATGGAACTCCGGGGGCAGATACGTGCAACCCGAAAAAAGCGCTCCGCAAACCAGCAGCAAAAAATGGCTGAAGCTCTTGCTGGGATTTTGGAGGGCGTCCCAGAACTTCATTCCGCCTCTTGCGTTGCGGCCTACGTGGCTCGCCCCGGCGAGCCCGGAACGGAAGAAACCCTCGCCCGCTTACGCGAGCGCGAAATCGAAGTGTTGCTACCGGTTTTGACGTCCGGTTTGGAACGCGGCTGGGCCTATGACGCCGGCCCAGAGCAGCGCGAACAGGCAGCGCCCGGTCGCCCGCCGGAACCGATTGGGGAACATCTACCGGCCGATACGCTGCAAAAAGCCGACGTTATTTTGGCGCCCGCGCTGGCTGTTGACCTCAACGGCATCCGCTTGGGACAGGGCGGGGGTTGGTACGACCGTGCTTTGGAGCACGCGCGATCCGATGCCCTGATTATTGCGATGGTCTTCGATGAAGAGTTCGTCGACGACGGCGTGGATTTGCCCGAAGAACCCCACGACCAGCGCGTGCACATGGTCGCAACACCCCAGCGGCTCATTCACCTGCGCTGAGCCGGTTGCCGGCGCGCTGAAGTTTTGGTGCGGCGCTGCGGCGCGAGCCGCCCCAAAGGTCCGCGCTACCCCCCGGCCAGCGCGCTACTCCCCCGGCCGCAGCACCAATTCCCGGTCGCTTGCTTCGGCTACCGCCTCAGCGGTGAAGGGCCACGCGAATGTTTCGCCCTCAATCCACGATTCCAACTGGTCGGTGTAGTGCTCCGAGCTCGGATGCCCGGAAACACCCGTGACGTTTACCCAGGTGGATGCGTCCAAGTCGCCCATGTCGACCACCATGCGCATCGAGGGCCCGGCGGTTACGTGATACTCCTCGGCGCCCGCGTTCCAGGCCAGCGCGTTGACCGTTGCTGAGCCGCCGCCGACTTCGGTCACGGAGGGATTCATCAGCATGCGCACGGGCGCGGGAATCGAGTCGCCGCCCAAAATCGGGTGCCGCAGTTCCAGGTGATGCAGCCGGCCCCACTCCCAGTTATCCGGGTTCTTCCCCAGCTTCACGGTTAGTTCATTACGCGCATCGGTAAGTGCACTAGCCAGAATTTCATCCCGCGACTCAACAATGTTGCGCGTGCTGACGTCATCCCACCACTCGTTGTCGGGATCATCGAGCAGGTTCTCCATGACAGCTAGCCACCGGGATCCGCCATTGGGTTGGAGCGTGGCGGGTAGTTCATCCCAGAAGGTCAGGCGCAAAATATTGGCCCACACGGCGTTGAAGTAGGCCGCTGCTGCT
>JAJYRW010000355.1 GCA_021793895.1 Actinomycetes bacterium | reverse complement strand
TCCGATCTTTTAAACCAGCGCCCGATCCGCCCTTAAAGATCATTCCTTCTTCGCGGTACCAGTTCAAGATTGAGTCCATCGAGTCATCCACGGACAGGATGAAGCATGCGGAAACCTGCTGGGGCGAACTGGTACCCACGTTGAACCACACTGGTGAGTTAAACGAGAAGACCTGGTGCAAAAGCATGTAGGTCAATTCGTGCTCAAAAATTTCAGCCTGCTCATCGGAAGAGAAATAGCCGTGCTCTTTACCAGCGCGTGTATAGGTCAATACAACGCGATCGATCAACTGTTTGAGCGAGTTTTCTCGATCGGGCGAACCTACCGCGCCGCGGAAGTACTTTGTGGTGACGATCGTCGAGGCATTTAATGACCAAGACTGCGGGAACTCCACCCCGTGCTGTTCGAAGATGGTCTCGCCAGTCCGCCAGTCCGTCTGGACGACATCGCGGCGCTCCCAGGTCACATCGTCATAGGGATGCACTCCGGCTTTAGTCCACACCCGCTCCATTTTCAGCGGAGCTTTGGCCGCACCATTTGCGCCCGCTCGCTTCTTAGCGGATGTGTCTGATGTGGTCTCAGTCATCTGAGGTCTCCTCCACGATGCTCATAATATTTGCGGTCAGCACAGCCAACCGCCTGTCAGATTTCCAGTGCAATTGAATTTTTAAAGAATGCCGACGGTGGCGTGGGCTTCCCCTCCCAGCCACCGTCGGCTTTACGGCGCTGCGTCAGCGCTAGCGGCACGCAGCGAGCTAATGGCTTTCTCAAAGTCTTCGAGCGAATCGAATGCCTGATACACACTGGCAAAGCGCAAATACGCGACCTCGTCCAGTTCCCGAAGCGGACCTAAAATCGCTAGACCGACGTCATCGGCTTGGATTTCTGCCACTCCCGATGCCCGGACTGCTTCTTCGACTCGCTGCGCCAACAAGTCCAAATCGTCCTGATTCACAGGACGGCCCTGGCAGGCTTTACCCACGCCGGCTGCGACCTTTTGACGACTAAATGGTTCGGTAACTCCGGAGCGTTTGATTACTGTCAGGCTCGCGTTTTCCACCGTCGTGAAACGGCGCCCACACTCGGGGCACTGGCGCCGTCGCCGAATAGATGCCCCATCATCGGAGGTGCGAGAATCCACTACGCGGCTGTCAGAAAACCGACAAAACGGGCAATGCATATTCTCTCACCTCCTGTGGAAGAACCTGTTCGAACTGTGGACGGTGGCCCACTTCTTGTGGATAGCCTTGTGGACTACATATGGCCGGATCACAGCCATGTAACTACTATATGTAGTGATACTACGCCCCTTTCCGCCCACGAGGCAAGCCGGGGGCACCGAGGCGCGTTGCGGCGCTACAAACTGCGCAAAACGGAAACTACGCGCCCTAAAATTTGCGCCTCATCCCCCAAGATGGGCTCGTAATCGCGATTTTGCGGCAGGAGCCAGATGTGCCCATCCACCCGCTTCAGCGTCTTCACAGTTGCCTCCCCATCGAGAAGCGCGGCAACAATTTCTCCGTTTTCAGCTACCGGCTGGCGGCGCACTACCACCCAGTCACCGTCACAGATAGCCGCCTCAATCATTGAGTCACCTTGAACGCGGAGTAAAAATAACTCGCCCTCGCCCACAAGCTGCCGCGGAAGTGGGAAGACGTCATCAACTACCTGGTCCGCCAAAATCGGTCCCCCGGCAGCGATTCGCCCCACAACTGGAACGTAGGAGGGTGCCGGCTTCTCATCGCTACTCTGACTCGATGCGGCTTCCGCGCCCCCCTCACCCAAGGGCGCAACAGTTTGCGAGTCGTCAGGCAAGACTATTTCAATCGCGCGCGGGCGATTTGGGTCGCGCCGCACAAAACCCTTTCGCTCCAGGGCCATCAACTGATGCTTAACGCTGGAGGGACTCGTTAAGCCAACGGCCGAGCCAATCTCGCGCATACTGGGCGGATACCCACGCTCGGTTACTGAGGAGCGAATGCAATCGAGCACTAGCCGCTGACGCGATGTCAGACCATCGCCCTCTAAGTCAGCAATCCCGGGCTCGAAAGCCCCCTCATCCTCCGCGGTCACTTGCGCCTCCTCGTCTCCTGATCGCCACCCCCGCCCGATGTGCAAGATGCCTGAATGAACCTTGCAACCCCAGCCCAACTGCAAGCCGGCCGGAAATGTCAGAGGTCGCTGATCAACTTGTGCTCAACAGGCTATTGGGCCCTACCGACAATAATCAAACACCTGTTCGAGCGTGTTGCAGACAAGCGCGAACAGGTGTGATAGAAATCGTACATACGTTCGTCGAACAAGTGTTCTAGGAGAAACAGTGGCTACTCAATCCGGCAGTGCAGTAACCAGCGCTTCCCGACTCGGTGGCGCGCGAACCCTGCGACTGACCCGGCGCGGGCGACTAGTTGTGAGCGCACTTGCTGCTTTAGGAATTGTTGGTTCCGTACTTGTAGCGGGCACCGCAGTTGCTACGGATCCAGAACCTCCAATTGAGGTTGCAACTGTCACCATCGCTCCGGGAGAAACGCTGTGGCACCACGCGCAAGACGTGCCGACCGCGGGGCAAGATCTGCGCGACGTGGTGGACACGATTATGGAGATTAAC
>JAJYRW010000354.1 GCA_021793895.1 Actinomycetes bacterium | reverse complement strand
ATGACACGCCCACCGCCGGCAATTTCCCCGTCACCGAGCGACACTCGCTGTATCGCGAAGGCCCCTATGTTGGCTACCGCTACTATGAATCGGCCCAAGTGCCGGTGCTCTTCCCCTTCGGGTTTGGTTTAAGTTACACCAAATTTACCTACTCCAACCTCGAAGTTACGAGCGATGGCGTCAGCTTCGACGTGAAAAACTCCGGTGCCATCGCCGGATCCGATGTGCCCCAACTTTACGTCAAGCCGGCGGCCGATGTGGCCAAATTAGGGCCGGCGCCCGTCATCGAACTCAAAGGCTTCACCAAGGTCCACCTGGCCCCCGGGGAACAACAGCGCGTCCAGATCCCATTCGACGACTACACATTCCGCCACTTCGATGCAACGGACGAGCGCTGGGTCACGGTCGCCGGCGAGTACGGCATCGCCATCGGCCGCAACGTGCGCGAACTGGTGCTTGAGACGAGCCTTGCAGTAGCCGGCGAAAACGTCGCAACCGAAGCGGCGTCGTCCAAAATCAATGCCTACGCCACCGGTCAGATTCGAAACGTTACCGATGCCGACTTTGCCGTGCTTTTGGACGACGAGGTTCCCGACCTGGGTGCCCGCGTCACCACGCTGGGCGTCAATTCGCCGCTATCTGATTTAAAGTACGCCCGCAGCGCGGTCGGGCGCGGAATTTATCGCTTTCATCTGCAGCGCGGCTTGCGCAAAGCGGAGGAAAAAGGCGTACCCGACTTGGACCTCCTCTTTCAGTTCGGAATGCCATTTCGAGCCATCGCCAAGATGAGCGGCGGGCTTGCCGACCGGCGCATGGTCGACGGAATCTTGACCCTCGTCAACGGGAAGTTCTTCCGCGGTTTGGGGCAGGTAATTAAAAGATTCTTCTCGAATCGGAAGCGTCAAAAGGCGCTCGGTAAGCAGTTTGATCAGCTGGCCAGCGGTGCCACAACTACTTCAGTAAAAGGTAAATAATCTTGTTCAGGGCAATAAAAAATAAGTGGAATGAGTTCGAGGAGAAACGTCCCGGGATCGCCCAGTTTCTGATGTTTTTTCTGCTCAGCAATGGTGTAACCGTGCTGCAGTTGGCGTTAATGCCGCTCTTCCGCAACATTTTCAACAACACGAGCCTGGTAGACATTAACTTCCAGGTCTTCCCCGTGGGCACGGCGGCTGATGGCGAATCCGCATACTTCATGTTTGACTACGCCTCGGGCCAGTTACCCGAGGGTGGCGGCGGTTTGGCGTACTTCCTGGCGGTGCAGATCACGATCGCTATCGCGCAGGTAATCAACTTCTTCGCCCAGCGCAACGTCACGTTCAAATCGAATACGTCGATGAAGGTCGCTGCGATGTGGTACTTCATCGCCTACGTGGGCATCACCTTTGCCGCGGCGGCGGCGCAGGGCTTCTACAAGGCGCCGATTTACAACCTGCTGATGGAAACTTGGGGCTTAGGTTCCACTGGTGGCACGATTGCAGATGTCATCACGATGATTATCAACAGTGCGATTTCCTTCTGGATATTCTTCCCGATATTCAAGATAATCTTCCGCCGCGTTCCGGAAGAGGATGAAGTTGCCGACTCCACCGATACTGCTGACAGCGCTGAAGCAACCGCCTAAAGGATGTGGAAAGTAAAATAGGGAGGCAGACAGTGTCGCCCATCATGACCTTTGTAGTTCCCAGTTATAACTCCGAAGAGTACATGGGCCGGTGCGTCGACTCGCTGCTGGCGATTGCGGATTCCAACATCGAGATCGTGATCGTCAACGACGGGTCGTCGGACCGCACTGCCCAAATCGCCGATGACTACGCGCGCCAGCATCCCGATCTGGTGCAAGTGGTGCATAAGGAAAACGGGGGCCACGGCTCGGGCATCAACGCTGGCCTGCAGGTCGCCACCGGAACCTATTTTAAGGTCGTAGATAGCGATGATTGGCTGGACCGAGATGCCGGCCAAGCAGTCCTGCGGTATTTGCAACAGCTGGAAGAGCGCGAAGAATATATTGATTTACTCATCACTAACTTCGTATATGAAAAACAGGGCAAACGAATAAAGCGCTCCGTCGGCTACACCCGAGCCCTGCCGGAAGACACGATCTTTGAGTGGTCGGACGTGCGGAAATTTTGGACGTGGCAGTACCTGCTCATGCACTCAATGACCTACCGCACCCAGCTGCTGCGCTCCATCGATATGCACGTGCCGGAAAACAGTTTTTACGTTGACAATTATTTTGCGTTCGTGCCCCTGCCGTGGGTGCGCAAGATGAGCTACCTAAACGTGGATCTGTACCGGTACTTCATCGGGCGGGAAGACCAGTCCGTTAACGAAAAAGTCATGATTGGGCGCATTGACCAGCAGATAAATATCAACCTGCTGATGATCAAGCACCTGAGCACAATGCGAAACTCCGGAGCGCTACCCGCCAGCTTGCGGCGCTACATGACCCGGTATGCCCTACTGGTGACGGCCGTGACGTCCGTACTCTTGGCCCGGGAGGGAAGTCGCCCCGCGCTGGATAAGAAGTGCGCGGTTTGGGACAAGATTAAACACATCGACCCCCAGCTCCACCGGGAGTTGCGCCGCTCCCTCGTGGGGTACGTCACTTCG
>JAJYRW010000353.1 GCA_021793895.1 Actinomycetes bacterium | reverse complement strand
CTGGACGAAAGTATCGGGCCGGCCCCGGGAATCAAACACGTTCATGGCGGCAAACCGCGCCCCGGTCAGGTCCCGCGCAGCGTCCACGAAGCGGCGCAGCAGGGCCGGAAGTTCCAGTTCGGCGGTTAGCCCGAGGACGGCCTCCAATAATTGCGCGCTGGCATGGGCTTCGGGCGAGGTGTCGGTCATGAAATCTCCGCGGACGTTAGCTGGCGGCGACGGGCTGAGCCGCGCGTATTTCGATCACCCTATCGGCGGCATCCAGCGGGGCGTGGCGGTGCGTCACTAAAATCACTGCCCGCCCCGGGCCCTCGCTGTCAGCCCGGTGTGCCAGCGCAAGCAGGTCGCGCACGAGATCATCGGCCGTGTCGGAGTCCAGATGCTCAGCCGGCTCATCAATCAGGAGTACGCGGGCTCGGGACAGGAGCGCTCGCGCGATCAAAAGACGGCGCCGCTCCCCGCCGGAAACGTCGGTCGCATCGGGACCCAGCATCGTATCGAGGCCAGCGGGCAGTGACTCTAACCACGGGCCCAGGCCCACATTTGCCAGGGCTGCGCGCGCCTCAGCCGCGGTGGCATCTCCGCGCGCCACCCGCAAATTCTCCAGCACGGTGGTGTGGAAAATATGGGCATCTTCCAAATTCAGCGCGATCATTTCTTGTCGCTGGAGGCCATCGGCCCAGGTCAGCGGATCAGTTCCGGCTACGCGCACCGTGCCCGCGAGGGGCGGCAACATCCCAGAAAGTGTCAGCAGCAGCGCGGTTTTGCCCGCTCCGGAGGGACCCACGACGGCCACCGCCTGGCCCGCGTCCACTTCGAACGATAAGTCTTTCGTCGCCGGGTGGGCCCGGTCCCATCCAATGGTCAGGTCGTGCGCCGCGATGAGTGCTGATTGCGGACGGCGCCTCGCACCTGACTGCACCCCGCCACCGGATTCGGGCGCTAACTCTTCATCGGATATTAGGGTCATGATCCGCTGCGCGGCACTGCGGGAGCGATACCACTGCTGGGCGGCCTCCGGGAGGGCTTGAATGGGCTCAAACGCGGCCAGGGGAGTAAGGGCAATAACTGCTAGTTCCACGGGCTCAAGGTTGCCCGCGGCCAGGGCTAGGCCACCAAAAATAACGGCGCACACAACAGCGAGCCCCATGGCAGCTTGGAGCACGAATTCGCTCCATCCGGCGGGGCGGGCCGCGGCGTCCTGGGCGGAGGTTAACGCGGCTTCTTCGCGCGCTAGCGCGTTAGCTAATTGCTGCTCGCCACCCGTTACCCGCAACTCCGCGGCCGCCTGCAGGGAAGTTAGCGTATGGGCGGCAATGTCCCCGCGCGCCTGGGCGCCCCCTATTTCCGCCCGCCGCACCGCCCGCAGGGTTAGGACCGGCCCCAAAACGGCGGCCAGGATCAGGCACGCCAGGAGGCTTAGGCCCGCTGCGGGTAGAAAATAAAACATTAATCCGGCCGAGCCCAAACCCAAAACGGCGGCGACTCCAACGGGAATTATGGCGCGCACCACCACATCCCCCACCGCGTCAACATCGGCGCCCACGCGCTGGAGCACATCGCCGCGGCGCAGTTGCACGACCCGATCGGAGCGCGACTGGGCCAGCCGCAAATACAGTTGCTCGCGCAGGTGGGCCATGCCGCGCAGGGCCACGTCATGGGAGGCAAGCCGCTCGCTGTAGCGCAGGACTCCGCGCGTAATTCCGAAAGTGCGCACCGCCACTACCGCCACCGTCAGGTGCAATACCGGGGGCATTTGGGAGGCCCGCGCAATCAGCCACGCAGAAACGGCAGCCAGCGCAATCGCTGAGCCAATGGCCCCCACTCCGGCAAAGATCGCCAAAACTACGCGCGAGAGACGCACCTGCAATAGGCCAATTGCGCGCACCAGCGGGTCGCTGCGCCACTGCTTAAGCCTCATCATTTGCCCCCGAATCCGCAGCTGCCCGCGCGCCACCTATCGCTGCCGCGGCCAAGTTGCCCGCGTCGTCCGGGGCTGCCGCGTGGACGGTGACGACCTCGTCGGCCAGATCCAGCAGCTGGGCTCGGTGCGCAATCAACAGCACGCTGCGCCCCGATGCCTTTAGCGCCGAAATTGCATCCAACACAACCTGCTCACTACCCGCATCTAAATGCGCTGTTGGTTCATCCAAAATCACCAGCGGAGCCGGTCGAATTAGCGCCCGCGTCAAAGCCAACCGTTGCCGCTGCCCCAGCGACAGGCCCACGCCACCGTGCCCAATGCGGGTGTCCCACCCGTGCGGAAGCTCAGCGAGAACTTTAGAAAAACCAGTGGTGCGGGCCGCCGTCCCTAATTCATCGGCATCTATGCCGCCTTCCAAACCCAGCGTCACATTTTCATACAGCGTGCCGGGCAAAAGCATGGCCCGCTGCGGCACCCAAGCAATCTGACGCCACCACCCGGCCGGGTCAATTTTTTGTAGGGGAGTGCCGTTGACGTGGATTTCGCCCGCGTGGGGGCGTAGGAGATTTAGGACGGCGAGGCTCGCGGTGGTCTTTCCCCCGCCATTGGCGCCGCGCAGGGCGAGTACTTCGCCGGGGTAGAGCGTAAAAGACAGGTGCGCTGGGGCTAGGTGGCCGCGCTCGCCGGCC
>JAJYRW010000352.1 GCA_021793895.1 Actinomycetes bacterium | reverse complement strand
GCCCCCCATGGGGCGGATTATATTTAAAACCGCCATCGCGCGGGGGATTATGTGAGGGCGTGATGACAATCCCGTCGGCTAAACCCGGTCCCGTGGTGCGCACACCATCTGCCGTGCCGGCCCCGTTCGCCCGCAAAATGGCCAGCGAAACTGCCGGGGTGGGTGTAAAACCATCGCGCGCGTCAATGTGCACCCGAACCCCAGCGGCGGCGAGCACTTCTAAAGCCGTGCGCCAGGCCGGTTCCGACAGGGCGTGCGTATCGCGACCCATATAAAGGGGGCCGTCAATTCCGGCTTGAGCGCGGTACTCAACGATAGCCGCGGTGATGGCGACAATGTGTGCCTCGTTAAAGGCGCCGTCCAAACTGGAGCCGCGATGACCAGAGGTGCCAAAAACGACCTGCTGGGCCGGGTCTGCCGGATCGGGAACGCGATCGTAGTACTGCGATACGACCGCATCGACGTCAATGAGGTCTTCTTCTAGGGCAATGGTTCCTGCGCGAGAGTGCATACGTAGATCTTGCCCCATCGCGCCCCGTAATTCCCATAGCACCGCAAATTACCTGTGCCTCTTTCGCAGGGCTGCGATCGAAAGCACTAGGCTTTTGCTCATGTCTTCACGTAAATCGGCCACTCCGGCAACTTCCGATGCCCCCATTCCCGAGGTGGGACCGCGCCAACCGTGCCCGTGCGGGTCCGGGAAGCGCTATAAGGTTTGCCACGGCAAGGCCAAGCGCGCCGCCCGCGCGGCCGAGACTTTTGTCGCGCGACCGTTCAAGGGCCTGCCCAATGAGGTGGACTGGGTTGCGCTGCGCGAAATTGTGCCCGCCGCAACGGCAACGGTGCGCACGAACGCTGAGTACGGCAATAAGGACATCACCATCGCCACCGTTTTACCGATGGCCGCGGGCGCACTGCACCGCGATAACGGTGAAATGCTGCTCGCGCTGCAAACCACGATGAGTTCGGGGGATGCCTCGCGTGACGTGGCGGCGGCGCTCGAGCTGCTGTTGCAGTCTGAGCCGGGCGAGACGATCCCGGCTCAGTCGATGGCGGGAACGGGCCCGCGGCTGCAAGACATGCTCGATTTGGACGTGGACTTCAACGCGACCGTGCACGAGGGTTTCGATTTTTGGATTCACGAGGGCGCCGACGATAACGCCGAGGTCCGCGCTTCGCTGGATCGCGCCAACGAGTCGGTCGTGCCCACCGCGCGGCTGCAAAAGGTCGAGGGTGCTTACTGGTGCCGCATTGAGCGGGAGCACCTGCGCTGGGTTTTGCCCGATGAGGAGGAAGCCCTTTTGGACGCCATGGCGCGCGTACACGCCAAGCGCGAACTACACGTGGGGCCGGGCACGAAGTTCGCCGGTGCTTTCCGCGCCTCGGGCTTGGTCGTGCCGGTGTGGGATTTGGACCCGGGCGCCGAAGCAGACGAAATTGAGGACGACGCCGCGGCCCTAGCCGAAAAACTCACCGCCGCCATGGCTTCTACCCAGCCGCTTACTGCTGATGAGCGCCGGGCGCGGGCCGGGATTGTTTCGCGCCAGTTGACGCTGCGCTAGATCTGGGCCGCCTTTTGGTTCGCGGCTTCTTGGGTCCCCGCGGGAGTGGCGTAGGTCGTGCGTGGCAGCGCGGTAGGCGTGGTCATGAGCGCTAAGAGCGGGGCGGTTGTGGCGAATCCGAGGCTGACGATGCGCAGCCCGTAGTCGTTTAGGCCCGCGCCGGCGATGAGCCCGATCAAAATTGCTCCCAGTGCGATACGCAATACCGGATAGGCCGCTAGTGCATCACGCATCGTTGCCGGGGCAAAGCGTTCGGGTTTAATCAGCGCCAGCACGGCAAGGATGAGCAAAATTAGCGTCAGGCGTGAGGCCAGACCAGTATCGAGGGTGTTGAGCGCGTATTGGGCCTTGCGCCAAATTATTTGCCACGCATCGCCGGTAATGAGCTGTTCAAAAAACTGACCGGCGTGGGAGCGGCTAGCTGCGGGCCGGAGCCAATCGACAAATGCGATGCCTAGGATTATCCCGATCGTGCCCAGGCCAATCGCCAGCACGCGCATCAGCGTAAACCGGGCCCGGTTTAAGACCATCGCCAAAAACGCGAATGCGGGAATAAGTGCAAGACCGCCGCCGATATCGGCTCCCCACGTCGGGGCGACATCAATGACCAGTGCGATGATCCCAATCCCGGCGACGATCCCGTAGCTAAGCAGCTTGCGCCCGGCTCGCGCTGCCGGCGCCGCCGCGGCGGTGGCCAGTACGAGCGTGTGCACGACAAAAAACGAGTATGTGGTGTTGCCAAATCCGTAGAAGCGGCCCCCGTAAATTGGCGATGGTCCCATGGGGCTGCCCCGATGCAGCGGGGAGCCGACGATCGCGTCCAGTCCCATTACGGTGGCACTGACCAGCGAGATGACGGCGATGGCCTGCCACGGGGATTTCCAGGGAATCGCCGCAACTATTCCGCCCAGCAAGATGGACCATGCAATGAGGGTGAGCCATGCTCCCATGCTCGGCGAACCCAGATCCCACCACGGGATTGCTCCCATCAGATACAAACTCACCGGGAACAGCGCAAAGAACAGGGCAACTGCCGCGCCGACCCAGCGCGCCGT
>JAJYRW010000017.1 GCA_021793895.1 Actinomycetes bacterium | reverse complement strand
CGATCTCCCTCAAACAGTCGATCAGCGCGAATCCACCGTCCAGCGATTCGATCGGATTTTTGTTTGCGCGAAGGCGGTAGTCCGTGAGTTCGTTCGAGTTCGTCGTAAGAGTGTTCGAGCGGTGATTCTACTCCGGATTCAACTATCGCCAGCATGTTCACAATGAGTTCTCGCCGCGGATATCTATGGCGCCGCGTCAATGCCTCTAGCAAACGATTTGGATGGACTCCGCCCCGAATTCCCTGTGTGAGACGGCCAATGACCTCGAGGCGGTCCCGAGTTTGGGCCATGAGATCTAATGCGGTTTCTTCTGGAGCTGTGTGTCGAAGGCTGCCTTGAACAAGTGGGGCATCGCTCCGGCGATAAAATTTAATCCCGTGCCGCGGTTTAAGTGAGCGTTCTCGCGGAATACTCACCGTGAGGAGTCGTGGTGGCGCTGACTGCATCTTTGCAATAAACCAAGCCGATTCATGGCTCAAATAGGAGCCAGGCTCGGAAAGAAGTAAGGCCCCGTGTGCGCGTGCCAACCACGACACAGGGCCGGAATGCGTTAAATAGACGCCCTGATGCAATCGCTGCCAGTGTCCGGCCTGAATCTGGCGCGATATCCAGGAGCGGGAAATGCCTAGTGCTCGAGCCTGACTTACGGTTATTACGCGCGCACGGGCCTGACTGAATCGCACCGCGCGTTTATGAAAGCTGGTCACGCAGCGACTATTGCCGGTCAAGGGTGTTGAGGGAACAGATTGCCGGAATATTGAGGACTACCTATTACGACGCAGCGCTGTGGATATCTACGTGCGTCAACGAAGAAACTAGTCGATGTGTGACTTTTTGGCCGACTAGTGCGACTCCCACTACACAGCAATCTGAAAAGCGCATGTATTCCGGTGTTGTGTGGCCTTTTCGCCGCATAGCGCAACTCTTACTTCACACCACATGTGCGCGGCCTGAATGCGCGCAAATACGAGCAAACGCGCGCCTCAACAACGGCGTCGTAACGAATGATAATCACCTGCGGCCGCACCAACGCCCAGCGACGCAACGCCCAACGAAGCAACACCCAACGAAGCAACACGCAGCGACGCAACGCCCAGCGCAGCAACGCCCAGCGGGCAGCGCCTACCGCTTAACCAGCGGAATTGGCGTCCAGCAGCAGCAGGGTCTCCAGTTTGCCCGCCACACCGGCTGCGGGCGCTTCGGCGACGGGCTTGTCATCTAATACGGCTTGGACAGCGTCGGCCTTTTCGGCGCCGCCGGCGATAATCCAGACGCGCTGCGCCTGATTAATTGCTTCAAACGTCAAAGACACCCGCGTGGGCGGAGGCTTGGGGGAGTCGTGGACCGCTATTGCAGCAGCGCCCGTGGCCGCAAGACCCGCATGCCCGGGGAATAGTGATGCGACATGGATATCGGGGCCCATTCCCAAAAGCAGCAGGTCGAAGGCCGGCACAGCGGGCGGTGCCGCATTGCCAGCTGGCGTCGCCGCCGCGCCAGCACCTCGCGCCGCCGCCGCGCCAGCACCACCCGTAGCCGCATCACCAGCAAACTTCGCCAGTTCGGCGCAATACGCTTGCGCCGCTTGCTCGGCACTATCGATGCCTGAAGTCCCGGGTGCGAGCATGGGATGAATATTTTCTTCCGGCAGGCCGCACTCTGCAACTAAAAAGTCGAGTAGGGCGTCCCGAGCCTGGGTCTCGTTCCGCTCGCCATCGCCGGCGGGAACAAAACGCTCATCACCCCACCAGATGTGCACACCGGTCCAATCCACCGCTGTCACAACGGGCGACTTTCGCATTTCGGCTAAAGCGCCAATACCCACGGTGCCGCCAGTTAATACCCAGTGGACGCGCGATTTTTGCGACTGCAGATCCAGCAGCGTGGTCAAAACCCGCGCAGCCGCGGCAGCCGCGAGCACGTCTTGGTTGGGATGAACAACAACTCGACGAGACATTATTCTCCTAATAGGGGCAGGCCCTGCGTCAAAGCTTCCCCATACACATCGTCCGGGTCTAGCCTGCGTAGTTCTTCGGTTAACGATTCGGTCAAACTTTGAATTGGCAGCGCTACATCGCGATCGGGCTGCCCGTGCTGGGTCAGTTGCGCGGTATCAGCCTGATTTGGGCGCGACAGGACTACCGGCCCCGATGGCCGCTCAATACGGACCTCTTGCAATCCGCTCACGCCACTGACCCCGACCCGCTCCACATCACACTGCAAATTGTGGGCGAGCCAGGCTCCGATGAGGTCTGTTGAAGGGCTATCTTCCGAGCCCACAACTACCGCGCGGGTCGCTTTCTCATGCGGGGGCAAATCAAGCGCTGCAGCCAAAATAGCGCGCCAGGGCGTGAGGCGAGTCCACCCCAAATCTGTATCGCCGGCCGTGTGGTGACGCTTTAAAGCTCGCAGCTTTTCCCGCGGTTTTTTACAAGAACTCGCATCTGTGATGCGTCGCTGGGCCATCTGTCCCAGAGCCGATTCGGCCGGGTTATTCGGCGCATCATGCGGCCACCACACCACGACGGGCGCATCCGGCAACAGTAGGGGCATTACTACGGCTGCTCCGTGCGTTGCTAGTTCACCGTGGAGGACGAGTTTCAAAACCTCCGAAGCCCCCGCATCGCCCCCGATCCGCACCTCCGCATCGAGCCGGTTTTCCTCTGCACTCGTTCCGGACGTCACTGCAATAACCCGGCATGGATGCTCACGACTGGCATTATTCGCAGCCGTGATCGCCGTCTCGGCATCGCCCGAAGTCGCATCAATTATGAGGGTCAACACGCGCCCCAGCGCAACGGCGCCACCCTCATCGCGTAACTCCACCATCCGCTTATTTATCGCGTTAGTGGTGGTGTCTGGAAGATGAATAATCACGGCAGTTCCTCAAACCTATTGGCAGCGGCATCTGACTTATTAGAGATCGCGTCTGACTTGCCGCCCTCTGGCTTATTAGGGACGGCGTCTCGCATCGATATCAGGGACGTCGCCATACCCTTCCCTCCCGGGCGAGCATTTCGTCCGCTGACTTCGGCCCCCACGTTCCCGCCGCGTATTCTTCGGGAGGCCCCTGCGATTCCCAGTAGTTTACGATTGGGTCCAAAATTCGCCAGGAGAGTTCCACCTCTTCCTGGCGGGGGAACAGGGGTGGATCGCCGAGTAAGACGTCGAGGATGAGCCGCTCATAGGCCTCGGGGGAGGACTCGGTAAACGAGTGCCCATACCCGAAGTCCATCGTGACGTCGCGCACCTCCATCGATGTGCCCGGCACTTTCGAACCGAAGCGGATGGTCGTGCCCTCATCGGGCTGGACTCGAATGACGAGCGCGTTTTGGCCCAGCTCTTCAGTGGATGTGGATTCAAATGGCAGATGTGGAGCGCGTTTGAAAATCACGGCGATCTCGGTAACTCTGCGGCCCAGACGCTTGCCCGTACGCAGATAGAACGGGACGCCCGCCCACCGGCGGGTATCAATATCAAGGCGAATCGCGGCATAGGTTTCGGTTACGGAATCCGGAGCCACGCCCTCCTCATCCATATAGCCAACGACCTTTTCCCCGCCCTGCCATCCGGTGGCGTACCGCCCGCGGGCAGTGTACGTGTCCAGGTCTGTTGGAACACGCACGGCCGATAGGACTTTTTCCTTCTCGGCGCGCAACTGCGCAGCATCGAATGAGACCGGCTCTTCCATGGCGGTTAAGGCCAAGAGTTGGAGCAGGTGATTTTGCATCACGTCCCGGGCAGCGCCGATGCCGTCGTAGTAGCCTGCCCGGGACCCAATACCGATGTCCTCGGCCATCGTGATTTGTACGTGGTCGACGTAGTGGGAGTTCCAAATCGGCTCGAACATCTGGTTGGCAAATCGCAGCGCCAGAATATTTTGCACCGTTTCTTTACCCAGATAGTGATCGATGCGAAAAACTTCGTCCGGGGGAAAGACTCGTTCTATGACCTCGTTGAGTTCGACGGCGCTTTCCAGGTTGTGACCGAAGGGCTTTTCGATCACCACGCGCCGCCACCGGTCTGGCTCTGGTTGGGAGAGACCGGAGCGGGATAGTTGTTCGCAAACAATCGGAAAAGCGCTGGGAGGAACTGATAGGTAAAAGGCGTGGTTGCCACCGGTGCCGCGTTCCTCATCGAGTTTTTCTACCGTCTCGCGCAGGTTTTCAAACGCTTGCTCGTCACCAAACTCGCCCTGCACAAAACGAAAGCCGGAGGCTAATTGCTGCCAGGTGCTTTCCCGAAATGGGGTGCGGGCGTATTTCTTAACGGCATCATGAACGACCTGCTCAAAATCCTCGTTATCCCAGTCGCGGCGCGCAAATCCGGTAAGCGCGAAACTGGGAGGCAGGAGGCCGCGATTTGCAAGGTCGTAAACCGCCGGCATTAGCTTGCGGCGCGCTAGGTCACCGGTAACACCAAATATGACCAAACTGGAGGGGCCAGCGATGCGCGGGAGCCTGCGGTCACGCGGATCACGGAGGGGGTTTTGAATCACTGACGGGCTTCCTCGGGGCTGTCGGTTCCGGCGAAACGGGCCAGGCCGTCGGATACTGAAGCAACCAGTTCCGACCAGCTATCGGCGAACTTCGATACGCCTTCCTTTTCTAATTGTTCAGTTATTTTGACGTAGGAGATACCTAGTCGCTCGACCGTATCGAGTACTTCTTCCGCTTCGGATGCGCGACCAGTTACGGTATCGCCGCGCACCTGCCCGTGGTCGGCGAAAGCCTCCATCGTCGCTCCGGGCATCGTGTTGACACAGTTGTTCACGATCAGTTCTTCGACGTATCGCACATCTCGGTACTCCGGATTTTTCACTCCGGTCGAAGCCCACAGGGGGCGCTGGGGGTTTCCGCCCGACTCGGTTAGCGTTTTCCAGCGCGGTGTGCCAAACACCTCGGCATATGCTTCATATGCCAGGTGCCCATTGGCGATGGCGGCCTTGCCCATCACGTCACGTGCCGCATCAGAGTCCAGTTCTTCTAACTCCGCGTCGATCGCGGTGTCAATGCGCGAGATGAAAAATGACGCAACCGACTGGATCTGACTAATATCCCGCCCCGCCTCAAGGGCCTGTTCCAGGCCGGTTAGGTAGGCATTCATCACCGCCCGGTACCGGTCCAGACTGAAAATGAGAGTGACGTTAACGCTGATACCTTCTGCGGTCGCGGCGGTGATTGCTGCTAGACCCTCGCGGGTGGCGGGGATCTTAATGAACAGGTTGGGCCGATCGACGGTGTTCCAAAGCTCACGAGCCTGCTGGATTGTGGCGTCGGTGTCGTGGGCAATATCGGGGGAGACCTCAAGGGAGACCCGGCCATCGAGCCCTTCCGTACGCTCATATACCGGTGCCAAAACGTCGCAAGCGGAACGGACGTCGTCCGTAATTAACTTATTTACCGCCTCTTCAACCGGCACGCCCGCGCGCGCTAATTCGCGGAAGGAGTCGTCATAGGCGCTGGGGTCGGTGACGGCTTTGGCGAAGATCGTTGGGTTGCTGGTGACGCCCACGACGTTTCGAGTTTCAAGGAGTTCTTTGAGGTGGCCGGAATCGATCATTTGGCGGGAGAGGTCGTCGAGCCAAACGGCGACTCCAGCATCAGATAACTGCTGCAACGGTGTCGTGTTCATGGGTTCCTCCAACATCGGAGCTGATATGGGCGTGGTGGTTGCCCTTTGATTGGACAACCACCACGATGCCGTTAATACCGGTCGTTGGCGACTTGGGTTTTCGCCAACTAGACCGATTCGCAGCCGGTTGCTAAAAGTTGCGCTACCGGCCCGGGATGCCTCGGCTTACCGGTCGCCCGTGCCGCCGTACTGCTTGATGAGGGGGCCGCCGGGAATGGCGGTTCCTTTGGCGTCCTCAAGCGATTCCTTGGCCGCGGCCACGACGTTTTCGGGCGTGAAGCCGAACTCGCGGAAGAGCGTTTCGAAGTCCGCGGAGGCGCCGTAGTGTTCCAGGCTGATGCAGCGGCCGGCATCGCCGACAAATTCCCGCCAGCCCTGGGACGTTCCCGCCTCGATGGACACCCGCGCCCGGACCGAAGTCGGCAGTACCTCTTCGCGGTACTCCCGGCCCTGGAGGGCAAACCATTCCTTCGAGGGTATCGAGACCACGCGGGTGGCGATTCCCTGATCTTCGAGCTGCTCCCGCGCCGCCAAAGCGATCTGTACCTCAGAGCCGGTCGCCAGCAAGAGCAATTCGGGCTGGCCATTACGTGCTTCGGCCAGAACATAAGCGCCCTTGGCTACGCCAGAAGCGGCAGCGAGCGTATCGCCCGAGGCCGCGCCATCGCCGCGTTCCAGGGTCGGCACATTTTGACGCGTCAGCACCAGACCCGTGGGGCGGTCGACCTGCTCCAGGAGCGTGCGCCAAGCCCACGCAACCTCGTTCGCATCTGCTGGCCGGACCACATCCAGCCCCGGGATCGCCCGCAGCGCCGCCAGGTGCTCGACCGGCTGGTGGGTCGGGCCATCTTCGCCCAATCCAATCGAGTCGTGGGTCCACACAAAGATGGACGGGATCTGCATGAGCGCGGAAAGGCGCACGGCCGGGCGCATGTAGTCGGAGAAAACTAGGAACGTGCCGCCGTAGGCTCGCGTCCCGCCGTGGAGCACGATGCCGTTGATGATGGCACCCATGGCGTGCTCCCGGATTCCGAAGTGCAGCGTGCGGCCGTACTTATTGCCGGAGAATTCCTTAGTTGAGCGCTCTTCGGGGATGAAGGACGGCTCACCCTTCATGGTGGTGTTGTTAGAACCAGCCAGGTCGGCCGAGCCACCCCACAGTTCGGGAAGAACCGGGGCCAGGGCATTCAAAACCTGCCCGGAAGCCGCCCGCGTTGCCAACGCCTTATCGGCAGGGAACTGCGGCAGCACATCCGTCCAACCGTCGGGGAGTTCGCGCTGCGAAATCCGCTCAAATAGTTTGGCGTTTTCGGGGTTGGCTTCCTTCCAAGCATCAAACTGCTTGGTCCACTCCGCCTTGGCCTGCTCCCCGCGCTGGACCACTTTGTGGGTGTGCGAGATGACTTCATCGCTAACTTCAAAAGTCTTATCCGGATCGAAGCCCAGAATTTCTTTCACGGCCCGGACTTCATCATCGCCCAGTGCCGAACCGTGCACCGCGCCCGTGTTCTTCTTATTGGGTGCGGGCCAACCGATGATGGTGCGCAGGTTGATTAGTGAGGGGCGGTTCGTTTCGGCCTTTGCGGCCAGAAGCGCATCGTAGAGCGCGTCCACGTTTTCGTGGTACTCGCCGCCGGCGGTCCAGTCCACGTCTTGGATGTGCCAGCCATAGGCCGCGTAGCGGGCGCTGACGTCCTCAGTGAATGCGACCTCGGTGTCATCTTCGATCGAAATCTTATTGTCGTCATACAGAACAATAAGGTTGCCCAATTCCTGCATACCGGCCAGTGAGGACGCTTCTGAAGTAACGCCCTCTTGCAGGTCTCCGTCGGAGGCAATGACCCAAATGTGGTGGTCGAAGGGGCTTTCGCCGGCGGGTGTGTCCGGGTCGTAAAGACCGCGTTCGCGGCGCGCCGACATGGCCATACCCACTGCCGATGCCAGCCCCTGGCCCAGCGGCCCGGTGGTGATTTCGACACCGTCGGTGTGCTTGTACTCCGGGTGGCCCGGAGTGTTGGAACCCCAGGTGCGCAGAGACTTCAAATCGTCGAGGCTGACGTCATATCCGGACAGATAAAGCTGAATATAAAGAGTGAGGGAGGAGTGCCCGCAGGAGAGTACAAAGCGGTCGCGGCCAGTCCAGTGCGAATCTGCCGGATCGTGGCGCATCACATTTTGGAACAGCATGTATGCGGCAGGGGCCAGCGACATTGCGGTTCCAGGGTGTCCGTTGCCGACCTTTTGGACAGCGTCTGCGGCCAAAATGCGAGCCGTATCAACGGCGCGGCGATCTAGATCGGTCCATTCAAGCTTGGGAGCGTGGTTCGCGGCGTTCACCGAACCCCTTTCTTTGCCGGTATAAACCGACTGTCTGTAAATCTGGCGAAACTTAGACAATGGTCTTAACTTTTCTCCGCGTGTGGGCGGCACGGCTAACAGTACTTGCGGGAATGATCCGTAAGAGAAATTCGTTTAACAACCGTACGGAGCGGCACCCAACACACGCCTTAAGCCTAGCGGGACAGCAATCCAAATGCAGTTGGGGCTTAGCATGGAAGCGGTTTGAGTTCCCGTATCGAACGCGAACCAAAACAGTCGAGCGAAACTAATGAGGAATTATCAGGTGAGCAGCGCTGAAACGCCGGCAGTGAATGCGGGCGCGCAAGCCGAAGCCCAGACTTCTGAGAGTGGCTGGGCCAAAGTCGTTAGTCGGATTGGTGCCTATGTGGCACTTACCAAACCGCGCATTATTGAACTTTTGCTGGTAACGACGCTGCCGACAATGATTCTGGCGCAGCAGGGGTTTCCCTCAATTTGGCTGGTAGTTGCCACCTTAGTTGGGGGCGCCTTGGCAGCGGGCTCGGCGAACGCGCTGAATTGCTACTTCGACCTCGATATCGATGAAGTAATGCATCGCACCAAGCGTCGCCCGCTGGTTACCGGCGAGATCACGCCGCGCGCCGCCATGGTCTTTGGACTGATCCTGGGCGTAATTTCGGTGCTGTGGCTCGGGTTCTTCGTAAACTGGGTCTCTTCACTGCTGGGCTTCATCGCGATCTTCTTTTACGTTGTGGTCTACACGGTGATCTTGAAGCGTCGCACCTCCCAAAACATTGTGTGGGGCGGCGCCGCGGGCTGCATGCCAGTGTTAATCGGCTGGGCCGCGGTTACCGGCTCCCTTACCTGGGCCCCGCTGGTGCTCTTTGGAATCATTTTCTTCTGGACCCCACCGCACTACTGGCCGCTGGCCATGCGCTTCCGCCGCGATTACGCCGCGGCTGGCGTTCCCATGCTGCCGGTGGTCGCCGATGACGCTCGCGTGGCTCGCAACATTGTGTGGCACTCGGCTGCCATGGTGGCCTGCTCGGTGATTTTGATACCGGTTGGTCCTACCGGCTGGTTCTACGGAGTAAGCGCGGTCGTGCTGGGCGGCTGGTTCTTAGGCGCTGCGATCATGCTGTGGCGCCGTACCGCGCGCGGGGAACGGCGCCTGGGCGAGATGAAACTCTTCCACTGGTCGATCACCTATTTGACCCTGCTGTTTGTGGCGTTAGCTTTGGACCCGTTCTTGTTCTAGGTCGACTGCACAAGCCATGGCAAGCAACTCGCAACTCGTCGATGAGTTAGAGCAATACCTTGCGCACTTAAGTGTTGAGCGCGCCCTTGCCTCCAATACCGTCAATGCTTATCGCCGAGATTTACAACGCTACGTCGACTTTTTGCTCGCCCGCGAAAAAACAAGCCTGGCGCAGGTGAGCGAGGGGGACGTCGCCGAATTTATACCGACGCTGCGAACGGGTAAGGACGGCGCCGCGCCCCTTTCGGCCTCATCTGCGGCTCGGTGCACGGTAGCGGTGCGGGGGTGGCACAAGTTTGCGCTTCTAGAGGGCACGGTCAAAGACGACGTGGCACGCGAGGTGCGTCCTCCCACGCAGCCCAAACGGCTACCGAAGGCAATTGCGATTGATGATGTGCAAAAACTGCTTGACGCTGCGGCAGTTGCCGACAATCCGATCGGGCAACGCGATCGAGCAATCTTGGAGTTGTTGTACGGCACCGGTGCGCGAATTTCGGAACTCGTGAGTCTGGATGTCGACGACATCAGCTTGGAAGATAAGGAATTTGCCACGGTCCGACTAGTGGGAAAGGGAGATAAAGAGCGCCTGGTTCCGGTGGGCTCTTACGCACTTGCGGCCGTTGACGCGTATCTAGTTCGGGGCAGACCCGCTTTAGCGGCCGCCGGTCGGGGCAATGCCGCCCTATTTTTGAATGCGCGCGGGAACCGTTTGAGCCGGCAGAGCGCCTGGAGCGTCATCTCCGCCGCAGCCGAGCGAGCCGGGTTAAAAGGGACCGTATCGCCCCACACGCTGCGGCACTCATTTGCCACACACTTGCTCTCCGGCGGGGCCGATATTCGCATCGTGCAAGAGCTTCTCGGGCACGCCTCGGTAACCACGACGCAGGTCTACACTCTGGTCACGGCCGAGACACTGCGAGAGGTCTACGCCGGGGCCCACCCGCGGGCCTCCTTGAAGCCCGGTTCTGCAGGCGACTAATCTTGCTGGTGATGACCAGCACAGAAAGTACAAAACTGGGCCCCTCGGGGCGGCCGGTGCCGGAATTTCCCGTTCCCGCCCCGCTGAATTCGCATGGGCCCGCGCGAGTCATCGCCATGTGCAACCAAAAAGGTGGCGTGGGAAAAACCACTACCACGATCAATTTAGGCGCGTCCTTCGCTGAATATGGCCGCAAGGTTTTAATTGTGGACTTCGACCCGCAGGGGTCAGCCACCGTCGGGCTGGGAATTCAAGCCCATGATTTAGACCAGACGGTATATAACCTCTTGATCGAGCGCGATGCAGATTTGCACGAGACCATCATGCGCACCTCGATTGACAACCTGGATATTGTTCCGGCCAACATTGACCTGTCTGCAGCCGAGGTCCAACTCGTCTCTGAAGTGGCGCGCGAGACGGTACTGGCCCGGGCGCTACGGCCCGCCCTCGATGACTATGACGTGATCCTCATCGACTGCCAGCCGTCACTGGGATTGCTCACCGTTAATGCGCTTACCGCCGCTCACGGCGTACTGGTGCCGTTGGAGTGTGAGTTTTTCGCCCTGCGCGGTGCTGCTTTGCTGGTGGAGACCATCGAAAAGGTGCGCGATCGGTTAAACCCGAAACTGCAAATGGACGGCGTGCTGGGCACCATGTACGACCCGCGGACTTTGCACTCGAAAGAGGTTTTGACCCGCCTCGTTGAAGCCTTTGGTGACGACGTTTTACACACGGTCATTGCGCGGACTGTCAAGTTCCCCGACTCATCCGTCGCCTCCGAACCCATAATTTCTTACGCTCCCAAACACGCTGGAGCCCAGGCCTACCGGCAGCTAGCCCGAGAACTCATTGCCCGTGGTGACGCCGCCTGACTGGGCGGCCCTCGCCGTCCAAAATGCCGACTCCCCGCCGCAGGTAACTGTCGCGCAGGCGCAGGGTGATGCGCAGGGGCAGGGCGTGACTGACGTGGAGGCGCAGGGTGATGCGCACGGGCAGGCCGTAACTGGCGCGGAAGCCGGCGGGTTCGCCGTGAATTTGGAAGTGTTTTCCGGCCCGTTTGATTTACTCCTCAGTCTGATTTCAAAGCACCGACTCGATATCACCGAGGTTGCTTTGGCCCAGGTCACCGACGAATTCATTGCCTTCGTGGCCGACCGGGACTGGCCTTTAGAAGAATCCAGTGAGTTTTTGGTTATCGCAGCGACCCTGCTAGATCTCAAGGCTGCGCGGCTGCTGCCCGCGGGCGAGATTGAAGACCCCGAAGATTTAGCCCGGTTAGAAGCCCGCGACCTTCTTTTCGCGCGCCTCTTGCAGTACCGGGCGTTTCGCGAAGTCGCCGACCAGTTCCACGAACAGTTTGAGAATCTGCGCGGCTGGTATCCGCGCGGCGTGGCGCTCGAACCGTGGATTGCCAAACTCCTGCCCGAATTGGTGTGGTCGGTTGAGCCAGAGACTTTCGCGCAAATTGCCGCCCAAGCACTATCGCGCAAACCAGCCCCCACCGAGGTAGATCTGGCACACTTACACGCCCCGAAGGTCTCGGTGCGAGCAGAGGCTGCGAATCTGGTTAACACGCTGCGCCACCGGCGCGCGATGACTTTTCGTGACTTGACCGGCGACGCTACCGGCCTAGACGTCATCGTGGCTCGCTTTTTGGCCCTGCTCGAACTGTTTCGCCAGTCGGTGGTGTCATTTGACCAGGTCGCACCGCTGGGTGACCTAACGGTGCGGTGGACCGGAACCGAAGAGGGGGAAGTCACAGTGCAACCCGATGCGGAATTGGAAAGTGATTCATGACGACGGAAGAAGTCGAAGAAGTTCTCGACGTCGACGCGCTACCCGGGGGAGCGCGTGCCGCGTTGGAGGCCGTGTTGATGGTCGCCGATGAGCCCATTTCTGACATACACCTGGCCTCGACACTTAAGCTGCCACTTGAGCGCATTCGCACCGAATTGGAAGGGCTCGTGCGTGACTACTCAGGAGCTGGGGACGGTCCGGTGCGCGGATTCCAACTGCGCGAAGTGGCGGGCGGCTGGCGTATTTTTTCCCGCCCGGAACACGCGCCAGTTGTTGAAAAATTTGTCATTGACGGCCAAACCGCACGCTTGACGCAGGCGGCACTCGAAACGCTAGCCATCGTGGCTTATCGGCAACCAGTATCGCGCGGTCGCATCGCTAATATCCGCGGTGTGAATGTGGATGGTGTGGTGCGCACACTTATGACCCGCGGACTTTTGGAAGAAGATTCCACCGATCCGGATACGGGCGCGGTTTTGTATCGCACATCGGACTTCTTTTTGGAGCGGATGGGCCTAAATTCCCTCGATGACCTGCCCCCGCTTTCGCCCTATCTACCGGATGATGAGGCGCGGGCCGAATTGGTGGACGGTGACGAGGCTTGAATAAGGAACACCGCCCGGCATCGAGGCAGCCGGCGGCCCGCAAATCCCCAAGTAACCGGACCCCGCATAACGATCCCCATCACCCGCAGGGCGTTCGGCTCCAAAAGGTGTTGGCCACGGCCGGCTTTGGCTCTCGGCGCGCGTGTGAGGAAATCATTCGCCGCGGGCGGGTGAAGGTTAATGGGAAAAAAGCGGAGTTGGGGCTGCGCATCGACCCAGCTACCGCCGTGTTGCACGTGGATGATTTGCGCGTTCAACTCGACGATTCCAAGGTAACGCTTGCCGTAAACAAGCCGCGCGGCGTACTTTCTGCTATGAGTGATGAACGCCGCGGCCGCCCCACCCTGGGCGATATCGTGGCCGACCGCCCAGAGCGGCTATTTCACGTGGGCCGGCTCGATGCCGAAACTGAGGGCCTGATCTTGATGACGAACGACGGCGACCTGGGCCACCGCTTGGCCCACCCCTCTTTTGAGGTGCCAAAGACGTATCTGGCCACCGTGGCGGGGCGCGTGTCCAAACAGACCGCGCAACAAATCCGCCAGGGTGTTCAGCTCCAGGACGGTCCCGTCCAGGTACACGAATTTCGGGTTGTCGACGTACACGGCAATGAGACGCTGGTGGAGTTGACCATTCATGAGGGCCGGAATCACATTGTGCGCCGCTTAATGGCCCAAATGGGTCATCAAGTGCAGCGGCTCGTGCGCACCCGTTTAGGATCGATTCGCCTCGGAAATTTAAAACCGGGAACCTACCGCGCCATTGCGGGAACCGAGCTGGGGCAGTTGATGCGAGAGGTGGAATTATGAGTGCGGTGCGGGCAATTCGCGGAGCAACACAGCTAGATGTGGATGAGCGCGATCACCTATTCGCGCGCACGGCGGAATTGGTTTCGACGATTTTGCGCGAAAACGATCTGGACATTGACGCCCTTATTTCCATTATTTTCACCTGCACTCCCGATGTGGTCAGTGATTTTCCGGCCGCGGCTGCGCGCGAGCTGGGCCTGGGAGAGGTGCCGCTCATGTGCGCCGTTGAGATGAATGTTCCCAACGCAATGCCGCGTGTTGTGCGGCTGATGGCCCACGCCAACATGGACGTCCCGCGCTCCGATATCAAGCACGTTTACTTACACGGCGCCACCGCGCTGCGCCGGGATTTAGCGCAGTGAACGACGCGCCCTTGGCGACCACCGGGCCGATCAAAATCATTGGCACCGGGCTTCTAGGCACCTCAATTGGCCTGGCAATGTCTACGCACGGGCTCACGGTCACCTTAAGCGACATTTCGCCAACCACCCTGGCCCTGGCGTGTTCCGTTGGTGCCGGAGAAGCAGCGTCAATTTCGGACGACGACCCGCACCTGGTGGTGGTGGCGGCGCCTCCCGATGTTGCCGGCCCGCTCGTTGTGCAAGCACTTGCCGACCACCCCGGCGCCGTCGTGACCGACATTGCCAGTGTCAAGGGCATAATCGCCCAAGAAGTTCAAGAGGCTGGGGCGGATTCGAGCCGCTACGTGGGGTCCCACCCGATGGCCGGACGGGAAAAATCCGGCCCAACGGCGGCAATGGCCGACCTATTTGTCGGCCGGCCCTGGGTGCTATGCCCCACGGCTGATACCGATCCGCATGCGGTGGTAGCGGTACGCGAACTGGCCGTGGACCTGGGAGCAACGCCCCTAGTTATGGGCGCGGAGGAACACGATGCATCAGTTGCTTTGATATCCCACGTACCCCAAGTGGTGGCCACGGTTTTGGCCGCGCAGCTAGCGGGTGCGCCGGATCGGAA
>JAJYRW010000351.1 GCA_021793895.1 Actinomycetes bacterium | reverse complement strand
TAGTCCTCGGTAAGCCAGTTGGGGTCCTACTTGCCACCTGGCTCCTTGTAACCTTTACCCGCGCGACCCTCGCCGAAGATATGCACTGGCCGGACGTGGTTGCCCTGGGGGCCGTAGCCGGGATCGGCTTCACGGTCTCCCTCCTCATTGGCGAATTAGCCTTTGGAACCGAAAGCGCCTCGGACGACCACGTCAAAGCCGCGGTCTTATTGGGCTCCACAACCGCCGCGATTATCGGCGCCGGCCTCCTAGCAGCGCGAAACAGCCACTATAAAAAGCTCTCGACCACTCGTTAGCGGCCATTTACCTCTAGGGTAGATATCGAGCACTAACCCATGACAGGAGATGTAATGGCTGGCCAATGGAAGATCACGCGCAAGATCGCCGAACTGCGCGAGAACGTCATGAGTCTGAGCAGCGATATTTCCGCCCTGGCGAAGGCCGAAATTGAGGCGCAAAAGCGCAAGGCCATCATGGGCTCGGTATGGGGCGGCCTCGCGGCGGTTTTCGCCATTCTCACCCTCGTGCTACTGCCGATCGTGCTGGGTTTTGTGCTAATTGCACTTGGGCTCGCCCCCTGGTTGGCCTTCCTCATCGTCTTCGTGTTCTTTGCCGTTCTGGCCGGTGTCTTTGGCTTGCTCGCGAAGCAGAAATTCACCAGCATCGAGCCACCCAAACGCACAATTGATGCCGTAAAGAATTCCGTGGCGGCGCTCAAGGGGGAATACCCCATCGAAGAGGGGTAAGCAGAACCAGGTATGAGCGCGCGTTATTCTCCGGCTGACCAGGCCGTAATTTTACAACCTGGGCCGTGGCGGCACCGTTTTGTGCCCGCCAATGGTGCCCGCTTTCACGTCGCCGAATCCGGTGAAGATGACGCCCCGCTCATCATGCTGCTGCACGGGTTTCCGCAAATGTGGTGGTGTTGGCGCGACCACATTCCCGCGCTGGTCGAGGCCGGATACCGGGTGGCGGCCATGGATCTGCGCGGATTTGGAGCCTCTGATAAGCCCCCGCACGGGTACGACACGGGCGGGCTGGCGCGTGACGTATCGGGCGTGATCCGCTCGCTGGGGGCGCGTGATGCCACCGTGATTGGTCAGGGATTAGGCGGTTCCGTTGCCTGGTCCATGCCCGCGCTTTTCCCACAGCTCACGCGCGCAATCGCGTCACTGGCCATGCCGCACCCGCTGCATTTACGCTCCACCTTTACTAGAGCTGCCGGGCCGGGGGTCTTGAAGCATCTGGCAATTTTTCAAGTGCCGTTCCTGCCCGAGCGGCTGCTGCGGCGCAAGGAGTTAGCCGTTTCACTGCTGCGCGAATGGGGTAGCCCCGGCTGGTTAGACTCCGAAGCCGCCCAGATCTACAGCGAGGCCGCGCGCGTCCCGTTCGTCCCATACGGCTCCATGGAGCCCTACCGCTGGCTCGTGCGCTCCATCCCGCGCAGCGATGGCCGGCGCTTCAATCGCGCCGTGCGCCAACCCGTTACCGTCCCCGTCCTGCAGATCCACGGCAGCGCCGATCGCTGCCTAAAAGAAAGTCACGCCAAAACCTCCGTGCGCTTTGCCGGCACCCAGTTCCGCTATGAGATTTTGGACGGCGTCGGTCACTTTCCCGCCGAAGAGGCCACCTCAGATGTCACTCGGCTTTTGGGGACTTGGCTCGCCGAAGTTGATCCGGTTAGAACGTAAAAGCACTCGGGCAATCCCGCGCAACCGGGCACCCAGCGCAATCGGGTTTACGAGCGTGGCAGACACGCCGTCCTAAATAAATAAGCCGGTGCGAAAGCATGACCCAATCCTGAGGCTCAAACAGCTCAGCGATGTCCCGCTCAACCTGGACCGGGTTCTTCGAATCCGTCCATGCCAAGCGCCGCGAAACACGGCCCACGTGCGTATCCACGGTGATTCCCGGCACATCAAAAATATTTCCCAGCACCACGTTGGCGGTCTTGCGGCCCACGCCGGCCAAAGCGGTGAGCTCTTCTAAGGTGCGCGGCACTTCGCCGCCGTGATCGGTCACCAGCGCGGCCGCGAGTTTCAACAGCGCATCAGTTTTAGCGCGAAAAAACCCAGTGGGGCGAATGATCTCTTCCAGTTCGATCCGATCAGCGGCGGCCAGGGCGCGGGCATCGGGATAGCGCGCAAAAAGGGTGGGCGTGACTTGGTTTACGCGCACGTCCGTAGTTTGAGCGGATAAGACAGTGGCAATCAGCAGCTCGAAGGCGTTGGTAAAATCCAGGTCGGAACGGGCGTTAGGGAAAAACGCCGCCAACTCCCGGTTGATGCGCCGAGCACGGCGCTTGCGGGCGAGCGGAGTCTCCGCCGCTGCGGATGAGTGAGCGGTCATGCTTTGGAAGTTTAGGCACCCTGCGCCATGGCGGTGAAATCGCGGGTGAAGAGTTAGGCAGGCATTGCGGCGGTTTGCGGAACTGGATGACCAGGTACAGGCGTGGTAGTTAGCGCCTGGCGCCGCTTTACGGCAGACTCAGGATTGATTATTACTGCGCAAATTCGCGCCGTACTCGCAATGTTCTTAAGGAGGTTAGTCGTGGACGACGAGCTCGTGCGTTCAGTCCCGCTATTCCGTTCTCTCGATCAGGAAGCGGCGCAAGCCCTCC
>JAJYRW010000350.1 GCA_021793895.1 Actinomycetes bacterium | reverse complement strand
AGCGGAATGCGACCCCCGGCCGGGTCGGGCACGATCTCAACTAGGACGCCACCGAGTTTGCGCCAGGTCCCCCACCCGTCAACTTCGGGCGCATCCGGCACGTCAATAACCACGTCGTTGGGCCACTTCAAACCGGTTTCCGGCAGGCGCGCGACCTTGCGCACCGCCCGAACTGCGGCCACTCCGGCAAGCAGGGGAATCCACGACCAGCGCATCACGTCTATGTCTTTGGGACGCAACACGATCGAGGCCGTAATCGCTCCACGCTTTGGGGTCTGCCAATCGCGCCCCGCTCGGCCGCGGCCCTCGGTCTGCCGATTCGCCGCAATGACCGACATATCCGGCCACTCATCGGGCGCTTCGCGCACAGCCGTAATCAGTTCCGACTGCGTTGAGCCCACCTCATCGACTATTTCGAGGCGCGGAATGGGACCGCGCGGGGCCATCAGTGCGCGGCGCAGCACATCCGGGCGCAGATCGGGAAATTCGGCCTCGGACGAAAATGTAGGATTTAAAGAGTCAGACACACACCCAGGCTAATGGGCATTGACCTGTCTGGGCCAGGGCGAATGGCCTACGCTCGGTTGGGTGAGCAATCAAGATGTGAGTACAACTGCCCAGCGCCTGGCGGAATTCCGCCAATTACATCAAGAAGCGGTCACTGAACCAGCTGCTACGGCGCAGGAGAAACAAAACGCCCGGGGCAAGCTCTCTGCCCGCGAGCGCATCGAAATGCTGCTCGATGCGGACTCGTTCGTTGAGGTGGACGCGCTGGTGCGCCACCGGTCGACGAACTTCGGGTTGGAAAAACGGCGCCCGCACGGCGATGGGGTCGTTGCCGGGTATGGGACGGTCGATGGCCGCCAAGTTTGCGTATATGCCCAGGACTTTTCGGTTTTTGGGGGCTCACTGGGTGAGGTGCACGGCCAAAAAATCACCAAGGTAATGGACCTGGCGCTGCGCATCGGAGTGCCGCTGATCGGGATTAATGACGGCGGCGGGGCGCGCATTCAGGAGGGGGTGGCGGGACTCACCCAATTCGCCGAAATTTTCCGGCGCAACGTGGCCGCTTCGGGAGTTATACCGCAAATTTCCATGATTTTGGGGCCGTGTGCCGGCGGGGCGGTCTACTCCCCCGCGCTGACCGATTTCGTGGTGATGACCGAGGAAAACTCCCACATGTTCATCACCGGCCCCGACGTGATCAAGACGGTCACCGGCGAGGATGTCGGCTTTGACGAACTCGGCGGTGGTAAGGCGCACAACGCCCAATCCGGTGTCTCGCACTATCTGGCCACCGATGAAGAGGACGCCTTCGAGTACGTCAAGGCGCTCCTGGCGCACCTGCCCAGCAATAATCTGGACGACTTGCCCACCTTTGAGGCGGACGTGGCCGAAGAGGTCACCCCCACCGATGAGGGCCTGGATACGCTCATGCCCGATTCGCCGAACCAGCCCTATGACATGCGCGAAGTTTTAACTGCGATTTTGGATGACGGCGAGTTCCTTGAGGTTCAACCGCTCTTTGCGCAGAACGTACTTACCGGATTTGGGATGGTCGAGGGGTCACCGGTGGGTGTGATCGCGAACCAGCCGCTGTCGATGGCCGGCACGCTCGATATTGGCGCTTCGGAAAAGGCAGCGCGTTTTGTGCGCACCTGCGATGCGTTTAATGTTCCGGTTTTGACGTTTGTGGACGTTCCCGGTTTCTTGCCGGGTGTGGATCAAGAACACAACGGGATCATTCGCCGCGGGGCGAAACTGATTTTCGCCTACGCCGAGGCCACTGTGCCGCTCGTAACTGTGATCACCCGCAAAGCCTTCGGCGGGGCCTACATCGTGATGGGCTCCAAACAGCTCGGCGCTGACATTAACCTGGCCTGGCCCACCGCCCAGATTGCGGTCATGGGGGCCGAGGGAGCGGTAAATATTTTGCACCGGCGCACGCTGGCCGCGACGGAAGCGGACGGGGGCGATGTGGCCCAGGAGCGTGCCCGGCTGACGGCCGAGTACGAAGAGGCCGTCTTGAACCCGTACCAGGCTGCCGAACTTGGCTACGTGGATGCGGTAATTGAGCCCTCCGAAACGCGGTTGCAAATTACCCGCGCGCTGCGCATGCTGCGCACGAAGCGGGCCGAGTTGCCGCCCAAGAAGCACGGGAACATTCCGCTATGACGGATGCAACAAAGCCTGAAGGTTTGAGCGGCCGCGCCGGAGATCTTCCAGCCGACCCCGAAAGTGTCCAAATCGTCAAGGGTGGGGATGTTGACGAAGACGAACTTGCGGCCCTGGTGGCGGGAATCGTCGCTGCGACCGCCGCGGGTGATCCCGCCGAGCCGGTCGAAACGGGGCCAGCAGCCGGTGATTCGCGATGGGTACGGGGGGCCCGGCGCCGCGCCACATTCCCGCGCCATGGCCGCGATGTCTGGCGCTGGTCGCTGCGGTAGTTCGGCGCGGAGAACTGCGGTCGGGCGGCGACGGTCGCCGCGGTAGTTCGGCGCTGGTCGCTGCGTTGATGGGAATGCCGGTTTAGGATCGTCTTGTGACTGAAACCGCGCGCACGCCCTCAATCATTGACCGCATCGCCAACGCATATGTAGATCGCTTGGCCGAACTCGATCC
>JAJYRW010000349.1 GCA_021793895.1 Actinomycetes bacterium | reverse complement strand
CAAGACATTTGTCAGCGCCGTCACCACGCGGTCATTGGCCGCAGAACGGGTCTTATGCGGCAGGCCCTGGATCAGCAAATCGTCGGCCGGCAGGGAATACGTGATGTCTTCGGAGAGTAAAAGTTGATCGCCGCGCTCGGGCAGGGGCGTGGTCGGGGGCGGGGTGAGGGCTTCATCGGCACTGGAAGGCTCCGATTCGGCATCAAGAACGGTGGTCTCCCCCTCGCCGCCCAATAATTCGGTGGCGCCATCGGACGGAGCGGCAGCGGCATTGCGCGCCTCTTCGCGTTCAATCGCCGTCATGAACGCCTCATCGCCCACATAGCCGCCAATATCGGCGCCCTGGCCCGCGGCGGGGTCCTCGTGGGCCTCTTCTTCGTCACTGGGCTGGCGCAGGCCGCCATAGCGTCCGGTGGCAAGACCTGGGTCCGGCTCTTCGCGGCTGAACAGTGCCTTCAGGCGCGGAATGATCGATTTGATGGGTGTCGCGGTCACCACTAAAACGCCAAAAAATGCGAGCATGATCAGCAGTGGAACACTCAGCCAGGTGGTGAATCCCGCGGCCAAGGGAGCGGCGATCACATAGCCCAGCAACCCACCCGCGCCCTGCAGTGCTTCGACGCCATCCCCCGGAGTGGGGATGTCCATGGCGGTGTGAATGAGCGCGATGATCGCGAGCGTGATGGCAATTAGCCCGATGGTTTCGCGTCCATATTCCTGGGTGCGGCTGGGGTGCCGCATGATGCGCACCGCCATCACCACCACGATCACGGGGATGGCCTTCGCCACGACTCCCAGGAGGCCCGCGATCGCGAAGTGCACCGCATCGCCCACTACACCTGAAAGACCAAACCACTCACTCGCG
The DNA here is from genome assembly GCA_021793895.1 of Actinomycetes bacterium. The sequence continues at coordinate 1,778 of JAJYRW010000349.1, read as the reverse complement.
GCGATAACCAGCGCCAAGGCGATAAGCAGCAGCCCCAGCCCGTCCCGGCGCAGTTCAGGGTCCAGATCACGGGCACCTCGGCCAATTAGCCGAGCGGTGCCGCCCACGAGGTGGGCGATTCCCATCCAGATGCCCCGAAAGAAACGCAAGAGCCAGGGCGCCTTCTTTTCTTCTTCTTCCTCCGGCGGGCTCGTTACCTTCTTGGTGGGCTTCGATGCGGTTTTTGAGTTTTTTGCAGCGGCAGCGCGTGAATTGCGGCCACTTGAGCGCGCGGAGGTGGCGGAGGATCCTTTACCACCGCGGCGCGATGTTGAGCGAGTAGACATATTGTCTTAACGGTAGCGCTGTTGGTGAACCGTGCAGGTCAGGCCTGGCACGCGTGTTCGAATACGGGCAGTGAACTACGCCACGATACCGGCGGCGTCCAAAATCTTCTTGATCAGTTCGTACTGCTCGCCATCTGCCTCAACGAGCGGCAGACGCACCGAACGGTGTTCGATTACGCCCAGGATTTGGACAGCGGCCTTCGCCGCGACTGCCCAGGGCAGTTCCGGGTCGATTGCCTCGATGAAGGGCGCCATGGTGGCAAAAGCGTCTTGTGCGGTTGCCAAGTCACCGGCATCTACCGCGTCGACCATGGCGCGTAATTGCCGCCCATAGGCGTGACCCGCTACCGAAACCATGCCGGAGGCACCCATTGCCAAGAAGGGCAGGTTCAAACCGTCATCGCCCGAATACCAGGCCAGGCCGGTTTTTTGCATGAGCCGAATGCCTTGGAAGACATCGCCAGCGGCATCCTTCACTGCCACGATGCGTTCGTGTTCCGCCAGCCGCTCAACCGTGGCGTCCGTGAGTTTGAGGGCGGTGCGTCCCGGAATGTCGTAGAGCATGACCGGCAATTCGGTCGCATCCGCTACCGCGGTGATGTGGCGGTATACGCCCTCCTGCGAGGGCTTGGAGTAATACGGCGTGACAACGAGCAGGCCCTGTGCGCCAGCTGTTTCGGCATCTCGGGCCATGCGCACGGTGTGGGCGGTGTCATTGGAACCGGCACCGGCGATAACCGTGGCCCGGTCCCCCACTTCGGCCACAACGGCGCGGATGAGGTCAATCTTGTCGGGAGAATGCGTTGTCGGAGATTCGCCGGTCGTGCCCGAAAGCACAATTCCGTCGTTTCCGGTGTCTACCAGGTGGGCGGCGAGTTGCCGCGCCGACTTCAAGTCAACCGCTCCCGAGGGGAGCATGGGCGTGGCCATGGCGGTGATGACGGCGCCGAAGGGACGACGCGGCGTAGAAGTGGCAACTGATCCAGACATATAACTCAAACTACCGCCCCTTGACGTCGATTCGGGTGTGCGACTCGAACCGATATTGAATACTGCTCTTTGATAAGTGCCAGCCTAGTTCAGGATCTTGGCTCGCCAACTGCCACTCCGGCCCCAGGGGCGGCGCATAGGTGTCACCGGCCGCTTCGGGCATATTTACCACCGTCACCTCGCAGCGGCGCGCGAATGGCAGGAACTGGCGGTAAATTTCGCCCCCGCCCATAACCCAGGTTTCATTTTCTCCGACCAAGGCCAGGGCAGCCGCAACGCTGGCGACCGGCTCCGCGCCGTCCGCGCGCCATTTTTCATTGCGGGTGAGCACAATATTGCGCCGCCCGGGCAGGGGCCGGAATTTTTCGGGCAGCGAATCCCACGTGGCCCGCCCCATGATGACGTTCTTACCCCACGTGAGCGTGCGTAAGTGGCCGAGGTCCTCCGGAATATGCCAGGGCA
>JAJYRW010000348.1 GCA_021793895.1 Actinomycetes bacterium | reverse complement strand
TGACCCCGATGTGGTGGCCGTGGCCGCTAAAAATGACGTGGCCATCGTGTGCTCGCATACCGGAGGCCTGCCCCCGCGCACGGACCCCTTCCGCGCGTTTTACCCCGAAGGGGTGGTCACTAACGTTCGTACCTCCCTCCAAGAGAGCGCGGAGCGCGCGGTTGCCGCCGGAGTGCGACCCGAGGCGGTTCTGATCGACCCCACCCACGACTTCGGTAAGACCACTTGGCACTCGCTGGAACTCGTGCGCCACACCGGGCAATTAGTGAGTTTGGGCTACCCCGTTCTCATGGCGCTATCGCGGAAGGACTTCATCGGCGAGACCCTCGACTTGGATGTCGATGAGCGCCTGGAAGGGACCCTGGCAGCCACCGCGATCGCAGCCTGGAACGGCGCTACAGTCTTTCGCGCCCACGATGTGGAAGCGACAAAACGCACGTTAGAAATGGTCGCCGCGGTGCGCGGGGAACGCCCACCAAAAAGCGCAGTTCGCGGTATGGCATAACTCACAGTCAGGCGCGGCGGGTAGAATGGGGGTGAACTCTCGTTGAGCGCTTTCTACTTTGCACCCCGTGCCACCCGGCGTTGGGGGCGGAAATGCGTCGCGAGCAAAACCCAAGAAAGGGGAGCCACGGATGGCGGCTATGAAGCCGAGGACCGGAGACGGCCCGCTCGAGGTTGAAAAGGAAGCGCGCGGTTTTGTAATGCGCGTCCCACTGGAAGGTGGAGGCCGTCTCGTCGTTGAGTTATCAGCTACCGAGGCAGCAGATCTGAAAGAGGCTCTAAAGTCTGTCACGGATTGATCGACGAGTGAGTAATACAGTTCACGACCTCTTGAATCCGTCGCTGGCACCTATTGGAGTCCAACGCGGTACCTTGAGTGCCGAGGCGCTAGTGGGCGCCTCGGCACTAGCCTTGCCGGTCGCTCCAGCGGCCGCGGGGGAAACCGAGGTGCAACCGCGATGGGGCACCGCAGACGCGGCACTTTTATACGGCATCGACTTGGCCGAGCTCGCTGTGCGCTCCGGTGCTACTGGTGAAGGCGGAAATATTGGCGTCTTGCACCTGCCCCGCCCAGTCGGCGATAAGACTTTCCCGTGGCACGACCTACCGCTGTGCATCTATCTGGTCGGTATCGGCAGCGCCACGCCCCAAGATCTGCGCCGCGCCGGAGCGGCCCTGGCTCGTCGCGTGCGTTCCCACGCCGAGCACGTTCCGGCAAATAGCCGCACGATCACCACGGTCGGTGCCGAGGCAAAAGCCGATGCGGTGCGCGCCTTTTTAGAGGGCTTTTATTTGGGCGGATATCGGCAGGCTCGCTGGACCGGAACCGGTTTGGCCGAAATTACGGGCGACGTGGCTGCGGTGGGGGCGGAAGACGACGCTCTAGATAACGATTTTTTTACCGACGAAGATGAACCACAGCCCGGCTCAGCCGCCGAGAACGAACTGCTGCTGGTCGGCCGACATCCGGAACAAGCCGTCGCGCTTTCCCAAGCTGGTGCGCGAGCGACGCTGCGCACCCGCGCCTTGGCCGCGACGCCGTCCCATATTAAAAACCCACAGTGGTTTGTCGAACAGGCCCAATCCCTCGCCAACCAGGTCGGGCTGAAAACCGAAGTGTGGGATTTGGAGCGCCTGGAAGCTGAAGGCTTCGGCGGTATTTTGGCGGTTGGCGGCGGGTCCGCCAGCGAACCGCGCCTCCTGACTTTGAGTTACGAGCCAGAAGCAACCACCGGCCAACACGTCGTTTTAATCGGCAAGGGCATCACCTATGACACCGGTGGGCTCTCGATAAAGCCGCGCGAAGCCATGGTCGGCATGAAAACCGATATGGCGGGCGGGGCAGCCGTGCTAGCCGCGATTGTGGGGGCGGCAGAACTGCGCGTATCACAGCGCATTACCGCGGTCATCCCGCTGGCCGAAAACGCCGTGAGCGGATCGGCCTATCGACCCGGCGATGTTGTGCGCACCTACGGTGGCCGCACCGTCGAAATTGCGAACACGGACGCCGAAGGGCGCATGGTTTTGGCGGACGCCCTCGCGTGGGCCGATGAAAACCTGGATCCCGACGTCATGATCGACGTCGCCACGCTCACGGGCGCGGCAACCCTGGGCCTGGGCCGCGGACATGCGGCCGCCTACTGTGCAAACCCCGAAGTTATCGCCCAACTGGGTGAAGCGGGCGAACAAACGGGAGAGCGTATTTGGCATATGCCGTTGGTGGAGGAATACCACCCGGCCGTGACTTCGAACGTGGCGCAGTTGCGGCACGTTCCGAACGCGGAACACCGCTATTCTGCCGGGTCTATCACCGCGGCATTATTTCTGCGCGAATTCGTTGGCGACCGCCAGTGGGTGCACTTGGATATTGCGGGGCCAGCACGCGCCACCGCTGCCAAGCATGAAATACCCCAGGGGGCGACCGGCTATGGAGCGCGCCTGCTGTTGCGTTGGCTGGAAAACGCGAGCTAACTACCGCGAATTGAATTGCGGCTATTTGCGAACGGCAACCAGCAAGCCGCCGCCCACCGGTAATAGCGTCGGCAGGAACCGTTCGTCCTCGCGCAGCGTGCGACCAATTTCACGCACCGCGGTCGTGGTTGGATCGCGGCGGGCGGGATCGGCCACTCGGTCATGCCACAGAGC
>JAJYRW010000347.1 GCA_021793895.1 Actinomycetes bacterium | reverse complement strand
GCGGCGTTTTTGGGTGAGCCAATCGTCGATTACGGCGTCGATGCGCTGGCGTAAATCTTCGGTGTTGAGCAGGGAAACCTCGGGCGTTGCTGGACTGGAGGAGGTCGTCACACCATAAGCGTAGGTCGTGGCGAATTTTCCGTGTCCACAGGGTTAAATTCGCGCCGCCTAATCCAGCGAGATGGTCCCGCCGATGGTGATGATGCGCGCATCGCCTTCATCAAGAACCCCAACCGTTAAAGATTCTTTCGCGCGCGCGAAAGTTTCCTGCACCGCCATCCCCTCAACCTTGGCAGTACCGACCTTTTCAAAGCCTGCTGAGGTGAGCGTCTCTTCATATGCGGCGAGGGCCGTACTAATTTCCTTCTTCGTGCGGACGTTCAAACTAACTGAATACTGGTCCGCCGAGGTAAGTGCGAGCGAACTCAAAAGCACCTCATCGTCGGATCCAACGGGGAATAACTCGGCGGGAAAATTATCTGCTAGTTCCCCCACCACCACCGAGGTGTCGTTTGGGACCGCGGCCGAGGTGGATTCATCCTGCGGCTTTGTCCGCGTCTGATTTGGGACGGCGTCCCGCACCGTCGTTTGCGCGCTCGGCTCCGTAGCGCAAGCGGGGGTGAGGAAGACCAGCGTGAAAGCGATTGCGGGGGCGCATTTGCGCAAGAGCAGGTCACCTCTTTGAAAATTTCCGGCTAGTGGGGCGGATTTAAGTTTAGGCGGGAACCGGACAATTGTTGTACGAGGTATCCACAAGTGCGGTTCGAAGGAAGTTACCCCCAAGATTTCTTGCGCCACCGGCGGGGGAATGCGACATTGCCGTCGAATGGAGCCATGACAACAACATTGCGAATTTCAGAACCGAGTGAACTGCTCAGTTACCTGCCCTATCACCTGGGATTTCAGCCGCAAGAAAGCGTGGTGGCGCTCGCGGTCCGCGGTCAACGCCGCCGGGTGGGTTTACTGGTTCGAATCGATATTTCCGATCTGCTCCACCCGGAAGCGGGGGAGGAGCGTCGAAAAATACTGCGTTCCCATATGGAGGCCGATGGCGCCCAGGCGCTAATTCTGGTCACCTACACAAATAGTGACTTCTCACCGACCGACGCCAGTCCCACGGCGTATTCCCAGCTGCAATTGCGTCAGCTGCTGACGGATTTGGAACGGCAGTTCGACGACGATCTGCCGGTGCTCAGTTCCTGGGTGATTACGCCGGATCATTATTTCGAGTTACAGGATGGCGCCGTGCCACCGCGCGATATGTGGAGTGATGCGGCGGAACTGGACAATACCGCCACCGTGGCGTCCGCTGTTTACGCCGGGGCGATGGTCGTCCCGGACCGCGCAGCGCTGGCAGAAATTCCACGGGCCGAAGCAAAAGATCGAGATCGAGCCCAGCGCGCGACCCTGCGGTGGCTTGAGCGTAATCGTGCCGATGGGGAAAAAACCTGGCGCATCGAAAGCTGGCAGTTGTGGGAGGATGCGATCGCGGCCCAAATGCAGGCCCAGGCATCTCGCGCCCATGAGTCCCCGGAAGCGGCGCCGCTGCTGGCTGACCCCCTTTTGCTGGGGCGCCTGCAAGCCGGTTTGGAAAACATTCGAATTCGTGACGCCGTCATGGTTTCTTGCCTCCCCGGCATGGGGGACCTGCCGTACCGGTCGGTTGCCACCGATGTGCGCGAAGAAGTGGCCCGGTCCGTCGATCGAGTTTTGAATTCCAAACACGCTGCGCGGCCGGGCGCGGAAGTGCGCGCGGTGGAGCAATTATTGAGCGGCATTTATGCCCATTGTGCCGCAGCACGTTCCACCCCGGCGCTGACAGTTTTAGCCTGGATTTCGTGGTGGAAAGGCAACGGTGCACGAGCCAGCGTGCTGATCGACCGAGCGCTTGAAGCGGACCCCTCCTACAACATGGCTCGCCTGGTTGAACGCATGATAGAGGTGGGAATGCCCCCAGGCTGGGTGCAACGCCAGCGCGAACTGGAAGAAGTGGGATAACGTCAGTGTTGTCCCCTTCCTGTTCTGACCTCAGGAGAACAAAATGCCAGTGGTCGTTGGTTACCTATCAACCCCGGAGGGCGAAGCTGCCCTCAAAGCAGCCATTCGGGAAGCCGAACTGCGCGACACCTCAATTTCGATAATTGTGGGCGCGCGCGGATTGGGGGCCGCGATGGAACGCGACCGAATGGTCCATGAGGTAAAAGAAATCATGGACGGGCGCGATATTGCCTTCACCGTTACCGAGGACAATGGCGAGCGGGACATCGCCGAAGTTATTTACGAAACGGCGGCGCGCGCGGACGCGCAACTGATAGTTATTGGACTGCGGCGCCGCTCTCCGGTGGGGAAATTGATCCTGGGGTCAAATGCGCAGCGGATTTTGCTCGAGGCGCACTGCCCGGTATTAGCCGTTAAGGCGGAACGGGAATCTTCCGAGAATTAACGTTGTTGTACTACCCGACAACGCAAAATAGAGGTAGCCAGATTATAATGGTAAAAGTCTGGTAACTTCGCGCCACTATGTGCTGCCGAAAGGTCGTCTGTGTCATCGGTTAATTCTCGTCCGCTGCCCCATGAATTCAATCATCCCGCATTGCAAGATTTACTTCGTCGTGGAACGACGCTGGGTGCAGTCGCTGGTAATGAACTCAATGAGGCTTG